>JAEZXM010000497.1 GCA_023419875.1 Pseudomonadota bacterium
GATCGCGTGCGTGTACGGCGCCGTCGTGTCGGTCGCGAGCAGCGTCGTGCCCTCGTAGAACTCGACCCGGCTCACGCCCACGTCGTCGGCCGCGGTGGCGGTGAGGGTGACGGTGCTCGCGGTCGTGACCGTGGTCGCGCTGCTCGCCAGCGAGACGGTCGGCGGGAGGTCGGTCGTGCCGATGTTCACGGCGACGGTCACCGCGCTCGAGGTCGCGGTCTGGCCGGCCGTGTCGACGGCCCGGGCGGTGTAGCCGTGCGAGCCGTTGTTCGCGGCGGTGAAGGCGATCGCGTGCGTGTAGGGCGCCGTCGTGTCGGTCGCGAGCAGCGTCGTGCCCTCGTAGAACTCGACCCGGCTCACGCCCACGTCGTCAGTCGCGGTGGCGGTGAGGGTGACGGTGCTCGCGGTCGTGACCGTGGTCGCGCTGCTCGCGAGCGAGACGGTCGGCGGGTTGTCGGTCGGGCCACCGATCGGGATCACCTGACCGTTGATCTTGACGCTCACGATGGTCGAGGAGGTGAACGTCCCCGACCCGTTGAACCCGACGTCCCAGGTCTTGCCGGTGCCGATCGGCTGGTACTGCAGCCAGGAAGGCCCGGTGGCGGTGTAGTTCCCCGACACGGGTCCGGTGATGTTCCCGTTCCAGGGCGTGCCGGTGACGGTGGCGCTGCCCATGCTGAACACCACCTCGAACGACGTGATGGGGCTCGCGAAAGCGGTGTTGACGATCCGGACCGCGCCGGGGAAGCCACCCTGCCACGGGTTGCCGGTGGTCACGACGTCGACGGTGACGCCGCTGCCCGAGACCGCGACCGCCGCGGTGCCGCCCTCGGGGTCCGCCGACGATCCGGAACTGCCGCAGGCGGCGAGGACGAGAACACAAACGATTCCGAGGAGAGGGCGCACGTGGGCGACCTTCCCAGTGAGGATACTGGTTCCAGTCATGGAAAACCCCCTTTGGGGGACACGGGGAGGGCCCGACTCTACGTACTTTCGCTCCGTCAAATCAACTGAAACATCGGCGCAGCCCGTCTCCGCGAAGTTGGGTGGGTGAATCGAATCAGACGCCATCCGGGATTCCGGATTGCCCGCCACCGTCGCGCCCGCAAGAACCAGCGTGGACGGATGGGAGGTGCCTCCGATGCGGAAGCGGATCGTGTGGAGCGTTCTGGGCGTCGTGCTGCTCGCTGCGGTGGGGTTCGCGGGCTGGCTGTTCTTCTTGCCCGCCCCGCCGGTTGCGCGCTCCGCTCCGCCGATCCCGGAGGACGAGGCCGCCGCCACGCTCGCCGCCTTGAAGCCGCCGAAGCGCGCGCGTCCGCTGATCGCGATCGTCGGCGCGAACGGAGGGACCGAGACCACCGACTACGTCATGCCGTACGGCATCCTGAAGCGCGCGGACGTGGCCGACGTGGTGGCGTTGGCGACGGAGCCGGGCCCGGTGAGGATGTTCCCGGCGCTCCGGATCGAGCCGGACGCGACCGTGGCCGACTTCGACGCGCGGCATCCGGAAGGCGCCGACTTCGTGATCGTCCCCCAGCTCGCCCGCCGGGACGACCCGGCGATCCTCCGCTGGATCCGGGCCCAGGCCGCGAAGGGGGCGACCATCATCGGGGTCTGCGCCGGATCGACGGTGGTCGCGAAGACCGGGCTGCTCGACGGCAAGCGGGCGACGACCCACTGGTACTACCTCGAGGACATGCTCGAGGAGCACCCGACGATCCGCTACGTCCCCGATCGACGGCTGGTCGCGGACCGGGGGGTGACGACCACGACCGGCATCACCGCCTCGATGCCGGCCATGCTCACGCTGATCGCGGCCATCGCCGGCCGCGACCACGCCGAGCGGGTCGCGGAGGGACTGGGCCTCGAACGGTGGGACGCGCGGCATCGGAGCGAGGCGTTCACGTTCACCCGGCCGTTCGCGACGACGGTGCTCGGGAACGTGGTCGCCTTCTGGAGGCGCGAGCAGCTCGGCCTCGAGCTCACCCCGGGCGTCGACGAGGTGTCGCTGGCGCTCGTCGCAGACGCCTGGTCGCGGACCTATCGATCGCGCGCGGTCACGTTCTCGAGGACCGCCGGTCCCCAGCGGACGCGGAACGGCCTCCGCATCCTGCCGGACGAGGTCGGCGCGAGGCCGGCGGAGGGGACGCTGCTCCCGGCGATAGGGGATCGGAAGCCGGCGATCGCCCTGGACGACGCGCTTCGCGCCATCGAGTCCCGCTACGGGGAGCGCACGGCCGATGTCGTCGCCATGCAGCTCGAGTACCCGGGGCGCGCGCCGCGGTGAGGGCGGGAGCCGCCGCCGGGATCCTCCAGCGGCGCCGTCTCCGTGCTCACGCGGCCGGGGCGAGGACCCTCGGCAGCTCCACGGTGAACGTCGCGCCCTCCCCCACCGTGCTCCGGACCAGGATCCGGCCCCCGTGCGCCTGCACGATCTGCCTCGCGATGTAGAGCCCCAGGCCCAGCCCGTCGGCCGTGGGCGCCACCCGCTCGAACCGCTCGAAGATCCGCTCCAGATCCTCCGTCGCGATGCCGATTCCCTGGTCGACCACGGTGATGCGCGCGCGGTCCCCTTCGTCCTCCACGGCCACGGAGATCGGCTTCCCCTGCCCGAACTTCGCGGCGCTGGTCACGAGGTTGGTGACGACCTGCTCGATGTGGGTCGGGTCCCAGCGACCGGGCACGGCGTTCGGCGCATCGACCGTGACGACGGCTCCGGTGCGTTCCACGTGCTCGCGCACCCGCTCCACGGCCTCGCGCGTCAGCTCCGCCAGGTCCGCGTCCTCGACCTGGACCGGGAGGGCGCCCCCGAGCTGGACCTGCTTCACGTCGAGGAGGTCCTCGACGAGTCGGGCGATGTGCTGGGCGTTGCGCTCCACCTTCCGCATGCGGTCGACCATCACCGTGAGGTCGTCGATCGCCTCCCCGGCGGCGCGGCGCAGGACGCCGAGCTGGAGCTGGACGATCCCCACCGGCCCCCGCAGCTCGTGCGACGCGACGGCGAGCACCTCGTCTCGGCGGCGGACCTCCTCCTCGGCCTTCTGGAGCTGCCGGGCCCTGTGCTCGAGCCGCTTCCGTTCGCTCACGTCGCGGATCGCGGCCAGGGTGAGGGTCTCCGGGCCGAGGTGGAGCGGGGCGAGGCTGATCTCGACCGCGACCTCCTCGCCGTCCTTCTTCAGGCCTTGCAGCTCCAGCCCGACTCCCATCGGCCGGATGCGGGGCGCGGCCACGTACCCCTGCCGCTCCCGGCGATGCTGCTCGCGCGAGCGCGACGGGATCAGCATCTCGACCGGCCGGCCGATGAGCTCGCTGCGCTCGTAGCCGAACAGCCCCTCGCTGGATCGGTTGACGTACTGGATGTTGCCGGCGGGATCGGTCACGACGATCGCGTCGGGCATGACCTCCAGGATGCCCAGGTCCATGTGTGGCCCCGATGCCCTTCCCCGCGGCGATCATAGGTATCCCCCGCGGTCCGAGCGCACACCTCTCTGGAGCCCTGGCACCCCAGACCCTACTTTGACGGGGAGTGTCGAAACCCACCCTGCCCTCCGGGCGCTTCGGGCGCCGGACCTTCTTGCGAACCGGCGCGGCGGCGGCGGGCGCGCTGGCGGTCGGGCTTCCGTCCGGCGCTCGCGCCTCCGATCCGCTCGAGGTGGTCCTCGCCTATCACGAGCTCTCGAAGCACCGGCGCGGCCGGTCCGCGCCGGCGCCGGGCCGCGTCGAGTGGAGCGCGCAGCCGGATCCGTTCCGGCGGTTCGACGGCGCGCCGCTCCTCCCGCTCCCGCTCCTGGATGCGCCCCCGGCGCCGACCTGGGACGCGGTGCGTGCAGGCGCGGTACCGCCTCGACCGGTGGACCGGACGTCCCTGTCGCGCCTGCTGCTCGACTCGCTCGCGCTCTCCGCGTGGAAGGAGCGGGGCGCGGATCGCTGGTCACTGCGCGGCAACCCATCGAGCGGGAACCTGCATCCGACCGAAGCCTACCTCGCGGGCGGTCCGTTCCCGGGGCGGGCCGAGGCGCCCGCGCTGCTCCACTA
>JAEZXM010000518.1 GCA_023419875.1 Pseudomonadota bacterium
CGCTCGCGCCTCCTCGAGCGCGGGGAGCGCCCCGCGGCAGTCGTCCGCCCGGACCCGCTCGAGGCCTCGGGCGAACGACTCCTCCCGCCGACGAGCGGCGCACAGCTCCCCGAGCGCGGCCCGGGCCTTCTCGCGCGCGGGATCGTGCTCCAGCGCGGCGCGGAGGGCGGCGATGGCGGACTCCTCCCGGCCGGCGGCCCGCTCCTCGGTTCCCACCGCCTCGTACACCGCGGCCGACTCGGGGTCGTCTGCGCGGGCCGGGACGGGTGCGCAGGGATCGGCCGGGGTCTCGGCGCCGAGGGCCACGAGGAGCAGGGGCAGGATCACGGCGAAGGTGCGGCGGTGGGGGTGCGGAGCGTCGCGAGCAGCGCCTGGGCCTGTGACGTGCCGTGGCGATCGGCGCGCCGGGAGCCGAGCGCGAGGGCCTCGGTCGCGTAGGCACGGGCGAGCACCGCCCTCCCGGCACCGGCCCGATCCGCGGCGCGGGCGAGATACCAGTCGATGCTGTCCTGCGGCGGCTCGGCGGGGATCGCGAGGGCGATCTCGTGCCGGAGCCGGCGCGCCTGGTCGGCGATGCGGGGGCCCGTCCGCTCGCCGACCCCCGCGAGGAGCGCGTCGGCGCAGAGGTAGAGCCTGGCCTCGTAGCAGGCGAGCGCGTGGTAGTAGTCGAGCAAGGGGTGTTCACCGGAAGGCGATCCACCGGGCCCTTCGAAGAGCTCCAGGGCGTCCTCGGGACGATCGAGCTTCACGAGGGCGGCGGCGGCGTAGCCGCGCGCCTCCCCGGCGCCGAGCCGCTCGGCGACCCGGAACTCGACCAGCGCCTCGGCGAAGCGATTCTCGCGGAAGAGCCGCGCCCCCTCGAGGACGTGCGCCTCCGCCGGGCCCGTGCCCGCGGCGAACCACACCAGTGACAGCACGGTCGCCGCGGTCGTGATCATCTCATGGTGAAGCCCCGCCGTCTGGGCGGGGCGGCTTGGGCTTCTTGCGCGTCTTCTCCTCGCGCACCTTCTCGGCGGCCCGGCGGGCGTCCTTCCGCGCTTCGGCGGCCGCGCGCTTCGCCTCCAGCCGCGCCGCCTTCGCCTGGGCCTTCTCCGCCTCCGACCTGGCGTTTCCGCGCGCCTCGCCGGCGGCGCTGGCCGCGTTCTCCTCGCGGCCTTCACCACGATCCGGCCGGAGCGCGGGGTCGCGATCGGCGAGCAGGCTGGGCAGCACCGGACGCGCCGCAGGCAGGTCCGCCTTGGACGCGAGGGCCTCGAGCACCACGTCGCGCGCGGGACCTCCGTCCGGCGCAGGAAGCGTGCGCCCTGGGAAGAGCAACCAGATTCCGGCGGCGATCGCGAGAGCGGTACGCGTCATCGGACGTCCTCCGTGGCCGCCTCGAGCGGCCCCGGAGCAGGACAGCAACGACCATGCCGGCCTGGACGACTCCAGTGAAACGAAAGACCTACTTGGCCCACGAGTTTAGCGAAAGCCCCTCCGCGAGGGGAGCCCCGGTGCACACGCGGCCGTACGTGAGGGTACGCGGAACGTCCCATCCCGAACGCCCCCTGGACGCGGGACACCGAAGGTCAACGATTTTCGGTCGGGAACGGCGGTTGCAGCGACGGCGTGCACACGCAGAGGCTCACACGGGAGATCGCCATGAAGCGCACGCGCACGTACCTCGTCGCCACCCTCGCGCTGCTCGCGTCGGGGTGCGGCTCATCGCAGGGATCCGGGAAGGTGACCTTGCTCCTCAAGGATGCCCCGGCCGCCGACGTTCGGGCGGCGGTGGTCACCATCGCCCAGGTTGCGCTGGCCGGTGACTCCGGGGTGGTCGTGCTGCGCGACACGCCCGTGACGACCAACCTCCTCACGCTCTCGAACGACGTGATGACGCTCGTGGACGCCGCGACCGTCCCGGCCGGCACGTACGGACAGCTCCGGTTCGTCATCACCGGCGGCTACCTCGACGTCGGTGGGACGATCTACGCGTCGTCCCCCGACTACGAGGGCCTGCCGGTCGGCGCGATCGTGGGCGGCGAGCTCCAGATGCCGAGCTACGACCGGAGCGGATTGAAGGTCGTCCTCCCCGGCGGCGGCCTCGTGATCGGCGATCCCCCCCAGACCTGGCTCCTGGACTTCGACGTCTCGCAGAGCTTCGGCCACGGCACCGGAACGGACAAGTGGGTGATGCACCCGGTGGTCAAGGCGACGCCCATCGAGCAGACGGGCAGCGTGGCCGTGACGCTCACCGTCCACTCCGAGGCCTCCCTCCCCGAGTCCGTCTCGGTCGACATGTTCCAGGCCACGCTCACCCCCGCGGCCGGCGGCGACGTGGTCGTGCTCCCGCTCGACGACCTCGACGGTGACGCGACCTTCAGCGCGACGTTCCAGTACCTCGCCGCCGGCGACTACCTGGTGTCGTTCCAGGCGCCCCCGGTGGTGACCATGTTCGACGTCGCACCGGCGATCCCCGCGACCGCAACCGTGGCGGGCGGCGCGACCGTCACCCTGGACTTCCTGCTCACCGGCGCAGACGCCTCGGTTCCGGATCTGTAGTCGCGAGCGGGCGGCGGGCGCCGGGCCATTCTCCCTTCCCCTGGGTGGTCCGGCGCTCCGTCGTTCCAGCACTCCGCAGGACGTCACCCCGCCGCCGCCGCCCCCTCCTCGCCCACCGCGTACCTCATGATCCCCTCCTCGCTCGCCTGCCCGCGCGGGAGCTCGCCGACGATCGTGCCCTGGCGCATGACGTAGACGCGATCGCTCATCCCGAGCACCTCGGGCAGCTCCGAGGAGATCATGAGGATGCCCACCCCGCGCTTCGTGAGCTCGTCCATGATCTGGTAGATCTCGGCCTTGCTCCCCACGTCGATGCCGCGCGTCGGCTCGTCCATGATGAGGAGCTTGGTGTGGACGCTCAGCCAGCGGGCCAGGATCACCTTCTGCTGGTTTCCCCCGCTCATGTTCACCACCAGGAACTTCGAGTCGGGCGTCTTGATCCGGAGATCTCGGATCATCTTCTCGACGAGCGCGCCCTCCCTCGCCCGGCGGATGACCCCGCCGCGGGTGAGCGCCTTCAGGGCCGAGATGGTGGTGTTGACGGCGACGTTCAGCTTGAGGAAGAGGCCCTGCCCCTTGCGGTCTTCCGTGACCAGTGCCACCCCCCGGCGGATGGCTTCCCTGGGCGAGCGCGGCCGGTACGGCCGGCCCTCGAACGTCATCTCGGCGCTGTGGGGATCGGCCCCGAAGACGGCGCGCATCACCTCGGTGCGCCCGGAGCCGGTGATGCCGGAGAAGCCCACGATCTCGCCGGCGCGGACGTGGAAGCTCACGTCGTGCACCAGGGTCGGCCGGCGAAGGTTCTTCACCTCGAGCAGCACCGGGCCCGCCGGGCTGGTGCGCTTCGGGTACACGTCCTTCAGGTCGCGCCCGATCATCAGGCGGACGAGATCGTCCATCTTCACCTCGGCGACCTGCTTCGTGGCCACGTAGCGCCCGTCCTTGAGCACCGTGACCTCGTCCGCCAGCTCGAAGATCTCCACCAGCCGGTGGGAGATGTAGATGATGCCGATGCCCTGCTTCTGGAGCGAGCGGACGACCTCGAAGAGCCGTTCCAGGTCGCCCTCGCCGAGCACGGCCGAAGGCTCGTCCATCACCAGGATCCGGGTTCTGCGGTTGAGGGCCTTGGCGATCTCCACCAGCTGCTGCTCGGCGACCGAGAGCCGCTCCACCTTGGCGTTCACCGAGAAGCGGGCGCCCAGCCGGTCGAGGAGCTCACGCGAGCGGGACCGGGCCGCCTTCCAGTCCACCCGCAGGCCCTTCCGCGGAAGCTGGCCGAGGAAGATGTTCTCGGCCACGCTGAGCTGCCGGCCCAGGTTGAACTCCTGGTAGATGGTCGAGATCCCCAGGGCCTGAGCGTCCTCGGGCCCGCGGATCTGGACGGGCTTCCCCTCCCAGTGGATCTCTCCCTCGTCCTTCGTGTAGGCGCCCGAGAGAATCTTGATGAGGGTCGACTTCCCCGCCCCGTTCTCGCCGAGGAGCGCGTGGACCTGGCCCTCCCGGACGGCGAGGCTCACGCCCTGGAGCGCCTTCACGCCGGGGAAGGTCTTGCCGATCCCCTTCATCTCGAGGAGGACCTTCCCCGGGCTCGCGTTCTGCGCCGCCGGCTTCATGCACGCTCGCTCACTTTCCGCGGTGCGAGAGGTAGTCCACCGATGCCGCGAGGATCACCAGCACACCGGTGATGAGGACCTGGTAGTTGGATCCGATCCCCATGAGCTGGAGCCCGTTGCGGAACACGCCCACGATGAGCGCGCCCACCAGCGTGCCCATGATGTAGCCGCGACCGCCGAGGAGGCTGGTCCCGCCGAGCACCACCGCGGTGATGGACTCGAGGTTCCCGTTCTGGCCCGTGTTGGGATCGCCGACGCCCATCCGGCCCACGAGCAGCAGGCCGGCGATCCCGTAGC
>JAEZXM010000554.1 GCA_023419875.1 Pseudomonadota bacterium
GGGAGCGGGAGGGCGACGGGCGGACGGAGATCGCCTGCGCGCGGAGCCTGGGGTTCCCGCCCTGCGCCGCCTGCCGGACGCGCGCGCGCGCCGACGCCGAGCGGGACCGGGGCGGCGAGGCGGCGGAGATCGCCGAGCTCGAGGCGTACCGGGCGCGAGGGCTGATCCACCCTCAGCCGCTCGCGCAGGCGCCGGGCCGTCCGGCCGATCCCGACGCGCCCCTCTCCCCGGCCGAGCGCGACCACGTGGCCGGGCTGTTCCGGTGCCCGGACTGCGGCGGAAGCGCGCTGGACGCAGGGCAACGGTTCCTCAGGCACACCTGCGGTGGTGCGGCGGCCGATCCGTCGCCCTACCCCGGCCGCCCGGTCGCCTGGCGCGGCTACGACGGTTCGCTCGTCGCCATGGGGTGGTGGGCGCCGAAGGGGGTCCCGGCGAAGGCCCCGGACTCCGCGCGCGCTCGAAAACCACGCTGATCCTGGGCAGTTCGGTTCGGCGCACCCCCAGGCAGCCCTTGCTCGAAGAGGCCCGTTGTGCTAGATGCAACCCCCTTCGCGGCACAGTTCGGGCCGTGAACCCGCGCCAGCACGGGCGGGCGGAGCCAAATTCACACACTCCTCGAGCACGGCGCGCACCGGTGCTCTCCGGCGGAACGGCCCGTACGGCGTCCGACCGGGTGCAGCGCGCCGGTCCGGCAAGGGGTGGAGGAACAACCGGAGATCACAATGGAGACGCAGGAGCAGACCCAGACGACCCCCATGTCCCCGCCCGTCACCGAGACCGCGCCGGCCCCCGAGGCCGCGCCGTCGGACGGGATGGCGGCGGCCCTCGGCCAGGGCGGCACCGCCATCACGATGAAGCAGCTCCTCGAGGCCGGCGTCCACTTCGGGCACCAGACCAAGCGCTGGAACCCGAAGATGAAGCCGTACATCTTCGGGGCGCGCAACGGCATCTACATCATCGACCTGCAGAAGACGGTCGGCCTCGCCCGCAACGCGCTCCGGTTCGTGTCGGACGCCGTCGCGCGCGGCGGCTCGGTCCTCTTCGTGGGCACGAAGAAGCAGGCCCAGGACGCCATCAAGGAGGAGGCGTTCCGCTCCAACATGTTCTCGGTCACGAATCGCTGGCTCGGCGGCACGCTCACCAACTTCAAGACGGTGAAGCAGGGCATCGACCGGCTCAAGACGATCGAGAAGATGAAGGAGGACGGCACCTACGAGCGTCTCCCGAAGAAGGAGGTCGCCTCCCTCGAGCGCGAGCGCGAGAAGCTGGAGAAGAACCTGGGCGGCATCAAGGAGCTCACCCGCCTCCCCTCGGCGCTCTTCGTCATCGACACGAAGAAGGAGCACATCGCCGTCCACGAGGCGAACCGGCTCGGCATCCCGGTGGTGGCGGTGGTGGACACGAACTGCGACCCCGAGGGGATCGACTACGTCATCCCCGGCAACGACGACGCCATCCGCTCGATCCGGCTCTTCACCGGGAAGATCGCGGAGGCGTGCATCGAGGGGCGGAGCCGCTACGCCGCCTGGGTGGCCGAGCACGGCAACCGGGACGAGCAACGGCGGGAAGGCGAGGAGGATCGCGACGCGGCCAGCGAGCGCGGCATGAAGGACCGGCGGGATCGCCGGGACCGCCGCGGCGGCCCGCGTCGTGGTGATCGAGATCGCGAGCGGCCGGACCGAGGCTCGATCTCCGCCGACGTCGAGGTGGTCCGCAAGGGCGAGGTCACCCCGGTCGAGGCCGCCCCCGAAGCGAAGGAATAGCGACCTTGTAGTGAACCCCGTTTCACCCGGGGGCGGGCTGAAGGGCCCGCCCTCGGACTTTCTTCAGAGGAGGACACCGTGGCCGAGGTGACCGCGAAGATGGTGCAGGAGCTCCGCGAGAAGACGAGCGCGGGGATGATGGACTGCAAGAAGGCGCTGGCTGAGACCGGCGGCGACTTCGCCAAGGCGGAGGAGCTGCTCCGGAAGAAGGGGCTCGCCCGCGCGCAGAACAAGGCGGGGCGCGTCGCCGCCGAGGGCGCGGTCGGCAGCTACATCCACCTGGGCGGGAAGATCGGCGTCCTCGTGGAGGTGAACTGCGAGACCGACTTCGTGGCCCGGACCGAGGGGTTCCAGCTGCTCCTGAAGGACATCGCCATGCAGATCGCGGCGTCCAATCCGACCTGGGTGAGCCGCGAGGAGGTCCCGCCGGCGGTCGTCGCCAAGGAGGTCGAGATCGCGAAGGAGCAGGTCCGCGACGGCAAGAAGCCGGAGGCGATCCTCGAGAAGATCGCCCAGGGCAAGATCGAGAAGTTCTACGAGCAGTTCTGCCTCGTCGATCAGCCCTTCGTGAAGGACGACAAGAAGAAGGTCTCGGAGATGCTGAACGACGCCATCGCCAAGATCGGCGAGAACATCCGCGTCCGCCGCTTCGCCCGGTTCGTGCTGGGCGAGGGCATCGAGAAGCGGAAGGACGACCTCGCCGCCGAGGTCGCCAAGATGGCGGGGTAGCACACGTCTCGAGCATCGGCCGCCGCACTGCGGCCGCGGAGATGAAGGACGCCCCGGGCCGAAAGGCCCGGGGCGTTCTCGCTTCCAGGGCGCTACGCGTGCGCCTTCTCGCCCTTGAGGAGCTTCTTCACCTCGATCTTGCGGGGCTTCACCTCGGGGCGCTTCGGGATGCTGATCGTGAGGACGCCAGCGGAGAGATCGGCCTCGGCGTGGTCGGGGTCGACACCCTCGGGCAGCGTGAACGACCGGGAGAACGTCCCGTAGCTGCGCTCGTAGGCGTAGAACCGATCCTCGTCCCCGTGCTTCTCCTCCTCACGCGTGCCGGACACGGTGAGCCGGTTGCCGGTGAGGTTGATCTCCAGATCGTCCTCCTTGATGCCGGGGAGATCCGCCTTGAAGACGTACGCGTCGCGGGTCTCCTTCACTTCCCAGGTCGGCAGGAAGGGGGTCTCCCGCATGCTCCCTGCGCCGAGCTCCGCGAAGGGATCCCAGCGCACGAGGTCCCGCATCATCTCGAAAGGATCGAGCAGCCGGGACGGCTGCGTCGACGAACCGGTCCTGCGAATCAGATTGGCCATCGCTTTGTCCCTCCTGTCGTTCCGGGTTTGTCCTCATCCAATGGGTAGATCGTCCGCCGGCGGTGTCAAATGCGCCCTCAGGGGTGCGGTCAGGCCGCCCGGTCGCCTGGCACGGCCCCTGCTTTTCTGCCGCGGGGAAGGGGAGGAGACGCCCTTGCGTACGACGTGGCCGCCCGTGTGTCTTGCGGTCCTCACCGGGGATCGAGGGCGTCATCGAGAAGCGCTGGGGGAAGGTCCCGCGCGACCTCGTGCTCGTCACGCCCGCGTCGCTCGCGGAGGATCCGCGGATGGAGCGGGTGCGAGGGCCGCGGGATTGATGCTCCGTGGGTGAACCGGCTATCCTCGAAGGCGTGGCGCCGGGGCCCTCCGCCTTCTGTCCGAACTGCGATGCGCTCCGCGCGCCCGGCCCCGAGTGCCCCCGCTGCGGCGTCATCTACGCGAAGGCCCGCCCGCGCCCCGCGCCGCCGGGGCCGCCGCCCGGTCCCGACGACGTGGTGGGCGACGCGCGCGGCCTGCTCCCGGGCGAGGAGGAGGCGGTCTGGACCGGGGACGCCGACGATGCGCGGCGCGAGGTCCTCATCCGCGCGATCGCGCCGCCCGTGGCGCTGCTCGTGACCTGGCTGCTCGTCTCGAGCGACTCCTTTCGCATGCTGCTCCGGACCGTCCTCTCGATGTGGCTGCACGAGCTCGGGCACGCGGTGGCGGCCTGGTGGTCCGGGCACTTCGCCCTCCCCGGCCCATGGCGCACGCCCGTCTCCGCAGGCCGCGTGCCGGCGGTGGTGATCCTCCTCGCGGCCGGCCTCTGCCTGCTCACCGCCTGGGGCTGGCGCGCGCGCCGGACGTGGGCCGTGGCCGCCGGCGCGGCCGGGCTCTTCCTCCAGCTCGTGTGCACGCTCCTCCCGCGCGACGCGGCCGGCGCGCTCTTCAGCTTCGCGGGCGATGCGGGCGGGATGATCCTCGGGGCGATGCTCTTTGCGACCATCTGGTCCCACCCGGAGGGCCGGCTCGCGCACACCTGGCTCCGGTGGGGCTTCCTCGTCATCGGCGCGGCCGGGCTCGTGGACCCGCTGCGCACCTGGATCCCTGCCGCAGTGTCCAACGGCGAGATCCCGCTCGGCATCATCGAGGGCGTGGGCATGTCGGACGCGACGAAGCTCTGGAAGGTCCACGGCTGGAGCCTCTCCGACGTCGCCGGACGATTCGCGATGGTCGGGGTCGGCTGCCTGGCCGCGCTCGCCGTCGCGTACCCCGTCGGGCTCGCCTGGGCGAAGCGCCGCCTCCGCGCCGCCGAGGCGGCGGTCAGTGGACGGACGGAGCCTCCGCTCCAGGCTCCGGGCGAACCGGCAGGACCACGGTGAACACCGACCCCGCGCCGAGCTCGCTCTCCACCTCGATCCTGCCGCCGTGCGCCTCCACGAGGTTCCGTACCACGTAGAGCCCGAGCCCCAGCCCGCCGCTCCCCTCGGAGTTCCCTGCCCGCTCGAACCGGCGGAAGATGCGGGCCTGGTCCTCGGGCGCGATCCCGCGCCCTCGGTCCCGGACGGCCACGCGGACCTCGCCGCCGGCCACGTGGACGGCGACGTCGATCGGGCCGGCACCCCCGTACCGGATCGCGTTCGAGACGAGGTTGCTCACCACCTGCTCGAGCTTGGTGCGATCCCACAGGCCCACCACCGGGCCCGACGCCGCCACCCGTACAGCCCGGCCGGCGTGCTGGAGCTCCTCCTGGAAGCGCCCGGCGACCTCCTCGATGATGCCGCAGAGGTCGAAGCGCTCGAGGGAGAGCTCCAGGCGCTGCACGCGGAGGCGGGTGACGTCGAGCAGGTTGGCGACGAGCCGATTGAGGCGCTCCACCTGGCGGCCCACGCTGGCCGCCCGGCGGGCGAGCTGCTCCGGGCCCGGCGGCGTCGCGCCTCCGGCGAACGCCCGTTCCAGCATCCGCGCCTGGAGGGTGAGGGCGGTGAGCGGCGTCCGCAGCTCGTGCGAGGCCACGGAGATGAAGTCCTCGCGGAGCTGGATGGCCTCCTGCGCCTCCTGGTAGAGGAACGCGTTCTCCAGAGCCTGGCCGGCGCGCTCGGCGAGCTCGCCCGCGACCTGGGCGTCGCGAGGGGTGAAGCCGCCGCGCGGGGTACGGCCGAGGTGAAGCGCGCCGGCGGGCTCGCCCCGGACGCGAAGCGGCACCAAGAGCGAGCCGGTCGGGGGGAGCGCGGTTCCAGGCTCACCTTCCGGGGCGCCGGCGTGCACTTCGCCGTCGGGGAGCGAGAGCGACGCGCGGCACACGTCGGCGAGGTACGGGACCGCCAGCGCCGCGAGGCGCCGGGCGATCTCCCGCGGATCCAGCGAGGAGAACAGCTCGACGCTGGCGCGCGCCAGGAACGCGAGCGCCTCCTCGGCCCGGCGGGCCTCGGTCACGTCCACCGAGAACCCCCGCACCTCGGGCGCCTCGTGCTCGCCGTCCGGAAAGGCGCGCATCTCGGTGCGGAAGCACGCCACCGAGCCGTCGCGACGGACGAAACCGTGGTCGAGCGCGGCCGGCGTTCCCGCCGCGGCGCCCCGCAGGGCCGCGAGGAAACGCTCGCGGTCCTCCGCCGGAACGAGCTCCTGCCACGCAGCGGGCCCGGTCCAGGCGTCCGCCGCGCGCCCGAGGAGCGCCTCGCTGCTCTTGCTCACCACGGTGCACGAGAGCGTCACGGGATCGGCGCTCCAGGCCACCGCGTGGGTGATCCCGTCCAGGAGCCGGCGGTACCGCTCGTTCGCGGCCTGCTGGCGGCGCAGGCTGCGCAGCTCCAGCTGCTCGATCGCGCGCTGCCGCTCGGCGTGCTCGCGCTCGCGGAGCAGGACCGCCTGGCGCGCCAGCTCCTGCCGCGCGCGGTGCAGCTCCGCGAAGGCCGCCACCTTGCTGCGCAGGGTCTGGGGGTCGATCGGCTTCAGCAAGTAGTCGATTGCCCCCATCTGGTAGCCGCGCGCGATGAACCGCTCGTCCCGGTTCACGGCGGTCATGAAGACGATCGGGATGCCGCGGGTGCGCGGGTTCCCTCGCACGAGCCGCGCCACCTCGAACCCGTCCATGTCCGGCATCTGGACGTCGAGCAGGATGAGCGCGCAGTCCTCGCGGAGGAGGAACCGGAGCGCCTCGGCGCCCGATCGGACGAGCACCAGGGCATATGCGGGGTCCCGCAGCAGCGACTCGAAGGCGAGCAGGTTCTCGGGCCGGTCGTCCACCACCAGGATGCGGACGCGCGCGTGCGCGGCGGGGTCGCCTTCGCCGTCGCCGCGCCGCTCCGGACCGGAGGCGGGGAGGCCGGTGGGCATCATCGGCATCGGGCGCCACGGTAGGGCGCGACCCGAGCGAGCGGCATCGCCCGGTAGGGGCCGAGCGCACGCCCTCGTGCGCATCGGATGGGGTGTTCCGCTGGTCGTCGACCACCCCATGTCGAATGTTCAAGCCCCCTCTCATGCCACGCGGGAGCACCCCGATGTCCAGCACGAAGACCCGCGCGCCCGCCGCCCGGCCGCGCCGCAAGCGTTCGAATCCGACTCCCCCGAACCACGCGTCCGGCGACGCGGCGCAGCGCGCCCACGGGGAAGTGCAGCTTCGCCGCGACGCGCGCACGCTGGGCCGCGCGACGACCGCGGAGTGGGACCGCCTTCCGCGCAGCAGCCAGGAGGAGCTGGAGGCGCTCGAGGACGTGCTGGAGGCGGTGAAGGCCGGCGACTTCTCGATCCGGCTCTCCCATCGCAAGGACGGCGTGCTCGCCCGGGCGGGAGAGCTGTTGAACGACATCCTCGGGCTCAACGAGCACCTCTCCCGGGAGCTCCTGCGCGTCGGCAAGACGGTGGGCCAGGAAGGCAAGATGACCGAGCGCGCCTCGGTCGGACCGGCCAAGGGCGGCTGGGCGGCGACGACGCACGCCGTCAACCAGCTCATCGGCGACCTGGTCGCGCCCACGTACGAGGTGGCGCGCGTCATCACCGCCGTCGCGCGCGGGGACCTCTCGCAGAAGATCTCGCTCGAGATCGAGGGGCGCCCGGTCCGGGGCGAGTTCCTCCGCATCGGCACCACCGTGAACTCGATGGTGGACCAGCTCAACTCGTTCGCCGCCGAGGTGACGCGCGTCGCCAAGGAGGTCGGCAACGAAGGCAAGCTCGGTGGGCAGGCCGACGTGAAGGGCGTCAGCGGCACCTGGAGGGACCTCACCGACAACGTCAACCTGCTCGCGGCCAACCTCACCGCCCAGGTCCGGAACATCGCCAAGGTCACCACCGCCGTGGCCAAGGGCGATCTCTCCCAGAAGATCACCGTGGACGCCCGCGGCGAGATCCTCGAGCTCAAGAACACCATCAACGTGATGGTGGACCAGCTCTCGTCGTTCGCGGCCGAGGTGACCCGCGTGGCGAAGGAGGTCGGCAACGAGGGGAAGCTGGGCGGGCAGGCCGACGTGAAGGGCGTCAGCGGCACCTGGAAGGACCTCACCGACAACGTGAACGGCCTCGCCGCGAACCTCACCGCCCAGGTGCGGAACATCGCCAAGGTGACGACCGCGGTCGCGACCGGCGACCTCTCGCAGAAGATCACCGTCGACGCGCGCGGCGAGATCTACGAGCTCAAGAACACCATCAACACGATGGTGGACCAGCTCAACTCCTTCGCCGCCGAGGTGACGCGCGTCGCGAAGGAGGTCGGCACCGAAGGCAAGCTGGGCGGCCAGGCCGACGTGAAGGGCGTCAGCGGCACCTGGAAGAACCTCACCGACAACGTCAACACCATGGCCTCCAACCTGACCGTCCAGCTCCGCGACGTGTCCAAGGTGGCGATCGCCATCGCAAACGGCGACCTGACGCAGAAGATCACCGTCGACGTGAAGGGCGAGATCCTCCAGATCAAGGACGTCATCAACAAGATGGTCGATCAGCTCAACTCCTTCGCCGCCGAGGTGACCCGCGTCGCGAAGGAGGTCGGCACGGAGGGCAAGCTCGGCGGCCAGGCCAACGTGCGCGGCGTGTCGGGGACCTGGAAGGACCTCACCGACAACGTGAACGCGATGGCCTCCAACCTCACCGTCCAGCTCCGGGACGTGTCGAAGGTGTCGGCGGCGATCGCGAACGGCGACCTGACGCGGAAGATCACGGTCGACGTGAAGGGCGAGATCCTCCAGATCAAGGACGTCATCAACAAGATGGTCGATCAGCTCAACTCCTTCGCCGCCGAGGTGACCCGCGTCGCGAAGGAGGTGGGCAACGAAGGGAAGCTGGGCGGGCAGGCGGACGTGAAGGGCGTCAGCGGAACCTGGAAGGACCTCACCGACAACGTGAACGGCCTCGCCGCGAACCTCACCAACCAGGTCCGCAACATCGCCCTCGTCACCACCGCGGTCGCGAACGGCGACCTCTCCCAGAA
>JAEZXM010000576.1 GCA_023419875.1 Pseudomonadota bacterium
GATCGCGGCAGGGCTCGCGCTGGCGGCGATCCTGCCGGGGCTCGCCGCCGCCGTGCACGCCTGGCCCGACCTCGGCGCGAGCTGGGGCGAGCTCGCGGGCGGGGCCCCCGGAGCGGCGTCGCAGGGCCTGCCGCGGCAGGAAGGCGAGCTCTCGCCACGCCTGCTCGACGAGGTCTCGGCCCGGGCGCGCCCCGGTGCTCGGGTCCGCTGGACCTCGATCCCCCCGGCCACCCTCGCCGTGCTCACGGCCGACGGAAGGATCCGGCCGGACCTCGTCGCCGCCGCCTCGCTCGACGAGGCCGACCTCGCGGTCGTCCCCCTGTCCGGCGGCGCGCGCCAGGAGGAGTTCCAGGTGTGGGTCGCGCTGCGCACGCGCGCTCCGGTCGCAGGGGCCTTCCTCGACGAGGTCCCGCTGGCGTGGGTGTACGCGCGGCCGGGCGCCTGGCGCTGAGACCCGTTCCCCGCACCCTGAGCCCGTCCTTCGCAGCCGCAGGCCTTGCGCCGCGCTCGAGCGCCGCACCGCGTTGCGCGTGCGTGACGGCGCGCCGTCCGCCGGGAGAGAATGGCGTCCATGAGCGCCGAAACGGCCGTCACGCCGAAGGGCGGCGACAAGCGGATGAAGATGCTGGACGCCGCCATGCGCCGGCAGCAGTTCCAGCCCGACGCGCTGCTCGAGGTGCTGCACGCGGCGCAGGAGCTGTACGGCTTTCTCTCCTCCGAGGTGCTGATGCACATCGGGCGGAGCCTCAAGGTGCCGCCCTCGCGCGTGTACGGGGTCGCCACCTTCTACAACCACTTCTCGCTCAAGCCCAAGGGCGAGCACACCTGCACCGTGTGCATGGGGACCGCCTGCTACGTGAAGGGCGCGGGCGAGATCCACGAGGCGCTCCAGAAGGAGTTCCGGCTCGCGCCCGGCCGGACGACGACCGAGGACGGCAAGGTCTCGGTGGTGGTGGCCCGCTGCGTCGGCGCCTGCGGCATCGCCCCGGCGCTCGTCTACGACCAGGAGATGGTCGGTGGCCTGACGCCCAGGACCGCCGTGGCCCGGGCCCGGAGGTGGACGGACACCGGCGGTGAAACGACGAGCGGCGCCGGGGGGACGCCATGAACGGCGAGACGCTCGAGCAGATCGCGGCGCGGCGCGCCGCGGCGCGGGAGAAGCACCGCTGCCGGATCTCGGTGTGCAGCGGCCTGGGCTGCGAGTCGGTCGGCGGCAAGGCGGTGCTGAAGACGATCCGCGAGCGGCTGAAGGCCGAGGGGCTCGCGGAGGCGAGCGAGGTGTACCCCACCTGCTGCCGCGGCCTGTGCCAGCGTGGGCCGATCGTCGAGGTGGAGTGGGCCGATGGGCAGGATACCGGCGGCGCACCCCGCCGGCACCTGTACCTCGACGTGAACGAGGAGGCCGCCGATCGGATCGCCCTCTCGCACGCCCGCGAGGGCAAGCCGCCCGAGGATCTCCCCTCGCACGCGGACGACCCGTTCTTCACCCGGCAGACGAAGATCGTCCTCGCCAACGCCGGCGCGATCGACCCCGAGGACGTCGAGAGCTGCATCGCCGCGGGTGCCTACTCCGCCCTTGAGAAGGCGCTCACCGAGATGAAGCCGGCCGACGTGATCCAGGAGATCACGAAGAGCGGCCTGCGCGGCCGCGGCGGCGGCGGGTATCCGACCGGCCTCAAGTGGAGCACGGTGGCGAAGGAGCAGGGCGCGAAGAAGTACGTGGTCTGCAACGGCGACGAGGGCGACCCGGGCGCGTTCATGGACCGCTCGGTGCTGGAAGGCGATCCGCACGAGGTGCTCGAGGGCATGGCCATCGCGGGCTACGCCGTCGGCGCCGAGCAGGGGTACGTCTACGTCCGCGCCGAGTACCCGCTCGCGATCGAGCGACTCCGCGCCGCGATCAAGCAGGCCGAGCGGCTCCACCTGCTCGGCACGCACATCTTCGACACCGGCTTCAACTTCCGGGTGGACGTGCGCACCGGCGCCGGGGCCTTCGTCTGCGGCGAGGAGACGGCGCTCATCGCCTCGATCGAGGGCAGCCGCGGGACGCCGCGCCCGCGCCCGCCCTACCCCGCGACCTCCGGGCTCTGGGGCCATCCCACGCTCATCAACAACGTCGAGACGCTCGCCAACGTGCCCGCCATCGTCCGGAACGGCGGCGCCTGGTTCGCCGGCATCGGCACCGAGAAGTCGAAGGGCACGAAGGTGTTCGCCCTCGCCGGGCAGATCAAGAACACCGGGCTCATCGAGGTGCCGATGGGGATGACGCTGCGCGAGATCATCTACGACATCGGCGGCGGCATCCCGGAGGGCCGGCGGTTCAAGGCGGCGCAGACCGGCGGGCCGTCCGGCGGGTGCATCCCGGCCCAGTTCCTCGACCTGCCCGTGGACTACGAGTCCCTCCAGCAGGTCGGGACCATCATGGGCTCGGGCGGGCTCATCGTCATGGACGAGAGCTCGTGCATGGTGGACGTGGCCAAGTTCTTCGTCGAGTTCTGCCGGGAGGAGTCCTGCGGGAAGTGCATCCCCTGCCGCTCCGGCACCGTGCAGCTCCACGCGATCCTGGAGCGGATCACCACCGGCCGCGGCGCCCTCGAGGACCTCGACCGCCTCGCGGAGCTCGCGGATCTCCTCCGCAACACCAGCCTCTGCGGCCTCGGGCAGACCGCGCCCAACCCGGTCGTCTCCACCATCCGGTACTTCCGCGACGAGTACCTCGCCCACGTCGTCGAGCGCCGCTGCCCGGCGGGCGTGTGCGCGATGTCCGGCCGCGCCGAGGACGCGGCCCACGCGCAGGAAGGGGCGGCGTCGTGACCGTCAAGACCCTCCAGATCGACGGCAAGCCGGTCTCGGCCGGCGAGGACCAGAGCCTGCTCGACGTCGCGCGCGAGAACGGGATCGACCTCCCCACCCTCTGCCACCTCGATGGCCTCGGCGACGTCGGCGCCTGCCGGCTCTGCCTCGTCGAGGTGAAGGGCTCGACGAAGCTCCTCCCCGCCTGCACCACCAGGGCGATCGAGGGCATGGAGGTCGCCACCGACTCCGAGCGCCTCCGCCGCTACCGGCGTCAGATCGTCGAGCTCCTGTTCGCCGAGCGGAACCACGTCTGCGCCGTCTGCGTCGCCAACGGCAACTGCGAGCTGCAGGCGGTGGCGCTCGAGGTGGGGATGGACCACGTCCGCTTCGAGTACCAGCACCCGCGCACGGAGCTCGAGGCGAGCCACGCGAGGTTCGTGCTCGATCACTCGCGGTGCATCCTCTGCACCCGCTGCGTGCGGGTCTGCGACGAGATCGAGGGCGCGCACACCTGGGACGTGGCCGGCCGCGGCGTCTCCTCGCGCGTGATCACCGACATGGCCCAGCCGTGGGGGAAGAGCGAGAGCTGCACGAGCTGCGGCAAGTGCGTGAACGTCTGCCCGACCGGCGCGCTCTTCGAGAAGGAGCGGGCCGCGACCGGCGTCCGCAAGAACCGCGACTACCTCACGTACATCAAGAACGCCCGGGAGAAGAAGGTATGGAGTCGGTGAGAAGAATCGCGACCGCTCGTGGTTCGACAAGCTCACCACGAGCGGAGCACGAGAGTCCGCTCGCCCTGAGCCTGTCGAAGGGCGAGGGGCAGCTCGCGACCCCTCGTGGTTCGACAAGCTCACCACGAGCGGTGCACGAGAATCCGCTCGCCCTGAGCCTGTCGAAGGGCGAGCGTGCGAGGCGCGAATGGTGATGCGTCCTCGTATCGCGACCGTCTGGCTGGGCGGCTGCTCCGGCTGCCACATGTCCTTCCTGGACATGGACGAGCGCCTGCTCGAGCTGGCGAAGAAGATCGACCTCGTGTTCAGCCCCATCGCCGACCGGAAGGCGTTCCCGGAGGACGTGGACCTGACGCTCGTCGAGGGGGCGGTGGCCAACGAGGAGAACCTGCACGTCATCCAGACGGTCCGGAAGAACACGAAGCTGCTCGTCGCCTTCGGCGACTGCGCCGTGACCGGCAACGTCACCGCGATCCGGAACGCCCTGGGCACGGCGCTCCCGGTGCTCGACCGCGCCTACCGCGACGCGCGGCTCCTCAACCCCCGGATCCCCGAGGAGCCGGGCATCGTGCCGAGGCTCCTCGACCGCGTCCGGCCGCTGCACGAGGTGGTGAAGGTGGACGTCTTCCTGCCCGGCTGCCCGCCCGCGCCCGACCTCATCCACGCCCTGCTCGTCGAGGCCCTGGCCGGCAACGTCCCCTCCTTCGCGGGCAAGGCGATCTTCGGGTGAGACCATGAGCGAGCGCATCGTCATCGACCCGGTCACCCGCATCGAGGGGCACGCCAAGATCACCATCCAGCTCGACGACGCGGGCGGCGTGAAGGACGCCCGCTTCCACGTGATCGAGTTCCGCGGGTTCGAGAAGTTCTGCGAGGGGCGGTCCTTCCGCGAGATGCCGGTGATCACCGCCCGCATCTGCGGGATCTGCCCCGTCTCGCACCTCCTCGCCTCGGCCAAGGCCACCGACGCGCTCCTCGCGGTGGAGATCCCGGAGACCGCCCGCAAGCTGCGCAAGCTCGTCAACCTCGGGCAGCTCGTGCAGTCGCACGCGCTCTCGTTCTTCCACCTCTCCTCGCCCGACTTCCTGCTCGGCTACGACGCCGAGCCCGAGCGCCGCAACGTGCTCGCGCTCGCGGAGACGCACCCCGAGGTGGCGCGCGACGGGATTCGCCTGCGCAAGTGGGGGCAGGAGGTGATCGAGACCGTCGCCGGGAAGCGCATCCACCCGGCGTGGGCCACCCCCGGCGGCGTCGCCCGGCCGCTCACCGAGGATGGGCGCACCAGGATCCGCGCCGGCCTCGACGAGGCGCTGGAGATCGCGCAGCGGACCCTGGCCTGGTGGAAGCGCGTGCTCGACGAGCACCAGGAGGAGGCGCGGACCTTCGGCAGCTTCCCAACGCTGTTCATGGGCATGGTGGACGAGGACGGCCTGCTCGACCACACCGACGGCAAGCTGCGGTTCGTCTCCGAGACCGGCGAGATCCTCCAGGACCAGCTCGACCCCGCCGACTACGAGAAGTGGATCGGCGAGGCGGTCGAGCCGGACTCGTACCTCAAGTCGCCGTTCTACAGGCCGCTCGGCCACCCCGCCGGCATGTACCGCGTCGGCCCGCTCGCGCGCCTCAACGTCGCCACCCGCTGCGGCACGGCGCGGGCCGACGAGGAGCTCGCCGAGTTCCGCCAGCTCGGTCGCGGCGCCGTCCTCTCCTCGTTCCACTACCACTACGCGAGGCTCGTCGAGATCCTCTACGGCATCGAGAAGATCGCCGAGCTCCTCGACGAGCCCGACATCCTCTCCCCGGACGTGCAGGCGGTGGCGATGCGCAACCGCACCCGCGGGGTCGGCGCCTGCGAGGCGCCGCGCGGCACCCTGTTCCACGACTACGAGGCCAAGCCCGGCGGGATCCTCACCCGCGTGAACCTCCTCATCGCCACCGGCCAGAACAACCTGGCGATGAACCGCACGGTCGCCCAGATCGCGCGGCACTTCGTCGACGGCCGGAAGCTGCGCGAGGGCATGCTCAACCGCGTCGAGGCGGGCATCCGCGCCTTCGACCCCTGCCTCTCCTGCTCCACGCACGCCGCCGGGAAGATGCCGCTCCGGGTGGAGCTCGTGGACGCGGAGGGCGCGGTGGTCGACGTCGCCGAGAGGTAGGTCAGCGATGCGGAACGGGCTCGGGCCTCTTCGGTGTCTCGCGGCCGCCGTGCTGGCCCTGGTCGCCGCGCCCGCCGCCGCCGACGACGCGCTCCTCACGGCGGTGGCCGCGAGGCGGGTCGACGAGGTGCGGCGGCTCCTCACGGCCGGCGCGGACCTCGCGGCCCTCGACGAGATGGGGAGGACCGCCCTGCACCTCGCCGCGATGAACGACGACGCGGAGATGATCGAGCTCCTGCTGCGCGCGGGCGCGGCCATCGACGCCAGGAGCGAGGCGTTCGACTCCACGCCGCTCGCCGACGCCGTGCTCACGAAGAAGCGGAAGGCGGTCGAGGCGCTGCTGCGGCACCGCCCCGACCTCGAGCACGGGTCCTCGGTCTCCAACCTGCTCTTCCTCGCGGCGCAGCACGGCGACGGCGCGACCATGAAGCTGCTCCTCGCCGCCGGGATCGACTTCCGCAAGTCGGTCACCCACTCGACCGCGAAGAACGTGAACGCCCTCATGGCCGCGGCCCAGGTGGGGAATGCCGAGACGGTGAAGGTGCTGCTCGAGACCGCGATCGACCCGAACCAGCGCGACGGGTACGGGGATCACTCGCTCAACTGGGCGGTGTACTTCGGCCAGTTCCACATCGTTCCGCTCCTCCTCGACTCGGGCCGGAAGGTGGAGCTGAACTTCGTCGGCTACGGCGGCCAGACCGCGCTCGACATGGCGATGACCAAGCAGCACGCCCCGACGATCGAGCTCCTGAAGCAGCGCGGGGCGAAGACGGCGCGGGAGCTCTGACGCTGCCGACGTCCCCGGGGGACCGCGTGACCGTCCTCGCCTTCGCCCTCGGCAACCCGCTCCGCGGCGACGACGGCGCCGGGCCGGCGGTCGCAGCCGGCCTCGCGGAGCTCCTGCCGCAGCTTCAGCTCATCGAGAC
>JAEZXM010000056.1 GCA_023419875.1 Pseudomonadota bacterium
GCCCTCCTGCCGGATCCAGTCCTTGAGGGCCTGGACCGTGGTGGCCCGGAACATGGCGGCGAGCGACGTGGTCAGCGGGATCCGCTTCGGGCACACCTCTACGCAGTTCTGGCTCTTTCCGCAGCCCTGGATGCCGTCGCTCCCCATGAGAGCCCGGGTCCGCTCCTCGCGGTTCAACTTTCCGGTCGGGTGGGCGTTGAAGAGCCGGACCTGGTTGATGGGCGCCGGGCCCATGAACGGGCTGTCCTCGTTCACCTGGGGGCAGGCCTCGAGGCAGCAGCCGCACGTCATGCAGGTGGAGAGGATGTACATCCACTCCTGGTCCTTCGCCGCCTGGCGCAGCCCGGGTCCGAGATCGTGGGTGCCGTCGATGGGCACCCAGGCCCGCACCTTCTTCAGCGACTCGAACATGCGCTGCCGATCGACCATCAGATCGCGGACCAGCGGGAACTTGGTCATGGGCTCGAGCGTCACCGGCTGCTCGAGCTGGTCGACGAGCGCCGTGCAGGCCTGGCGCACCTTGCCGTTCACCACCATGCTGCAGGCGCCGCAGACCTCCTCCAGGCAGGAGCAGTCCCACACGACCGGCGTGGTCCTGGTCCCGTCGGCCGTGACCGGGGAACGCTGGATCTCCTGCAGGCAGGAAATGACGTTGAGGTTCGGCCGGTACGGGAGCTCGAAGTTCTCCCAGCGCGCGGGCTGGCCTGGACCGTCCTGGCGCTTCACGCGGATCTCGATGTTCGTCGGGGCCGGGCGCGTGCCGTTCTCGGGCTTCTTCATGGCTGGGATCCTCGGCTCCTAGTCGTAGTGGCGCGGTTCGGGGGCGAGCACCGGGGTGGGGATGTCACGATACGTGATATCCGGGCCCCGCTCGGTGAAGCGGGCCATGGTCGTCTTCCGCCACCGCTCCGTGTTGGCCATCCAGAGGGCCATGAACTTCGGGTCGTCCTTCGGGCTCTTCGTCTCGGGCCGGGGCAGCGCGAACTCGGGCTTGTAGTGCGAACCGCGGAACTCGTCACGGAGGAGCGCGCCCTTGGCGATGACCTTCGCCAGCTCCAGCATGTTCCAGAGCTGGTTCACGAAGGCGAGCGACTGGTTCATCGTCTTCCCGCCGTCGAGGACGTTCACGTCCTTCGCCCGCTCGCAGAGCACGTCGAGCTGCTCGAGCGTGCGCCGGAGCTTCCCGTTCTCGCGGACGACCGTGCAGTTCTCGGTCATCACGTCCCCGAGGTCCCGGGCGATGCGCCACGGGTTCTCCTTGCCGGAGAGCCCTCGGATGGTCTCGAAGCGATCCGCCCAGAACCTCTTCGCCCGCTCGAGCACCGCGGCGGGCACGGCCTCGGCCGACGCCTTCGCGCCCTTCGCGTACAGCGCCATCGCCGGCCCGGCGATCTGTCCGGCGTAGATGCAGGAGAGGAGCGAGTTGGCGCCGAGGCGATTCGCCCCGTGGTACTGGTACTCGCACTCGCCGGCGGCGTAGAGGCCAGGGATGCTCGTCGCGTGGTTCCGGTGCGAGGGGACGATGTTCGCGCTCGCGTCCGCCTCGTAGTCCACCCAGAGTCCGCCCATCGAGTAGTGCATGCCCGGGAAGATCTCCATGGGCACGTGACGGGGATCGACGCCTCGGAACTTCTCGTAGATCTCGAGCACGCCGCCGAGCTTGCGGGTGAGCACGTCCGGCGGGATGTGCGTCATGTCGAGGTAGACCGCGTCCCGGCCACCGATCCCCATCCGCATCTCGCGGCAGACCTGGAAGATCTCGCGGGTGCCGACGTCGCGCGGCACCAGGTTCCCGAACTTCGGGTACCGCTCCTCGAGGAAGTACCAGGGCTCGCCCTTCGGTGGCATGGGCTTCCCGGTGACGGGGTCCGTCGCGCGGCCGTCGGACGGCACCCAGACGCGCCCGCCCTCGCCCCGCAGCGACTCGCTCATGAGCCGGAGCTTGTCGTCGCCCGGGATGGCGGACGGGTGGACCTGGATGAACTCGCCGTTGGCGTAGATCGCCCCCTCGACGTAGGCGCGGGCCGCGGCCGACCCGGTGTTGATGACCGAGTTGGTGGACCGGCCGAAGACGACGCCCGGGCCGCCGGTGGCGAGACAGACCGCCTCCGCCGGGAAGACCTGGGGCTCGAGCGTGCGAAGGTCGGCGGCGACGATCCCGCGGCACGCCCCGCCGTCGTCGATGACGTTGCCCAGGTACTCCCAGTACTCGAACTTCCGGACGAGCCCCTCGACCTCGTAGCGCCGGACCTGCTCGTCGAGGGCGTACAGGAGCTGCTGGCCGGTGGTGGCGCCGGCGAACGCGGTCCGGTGGTGGAGCGTCCCCCCGAACCGCCGGAAGTCGATGAGTCCCTCGGCCGTCCGGTTGAACGTCACGCCCATGCGGTCGAGCAGGTAGATGATGCCCGGCGCGGCGTGGCACATGCCCTTCACCGGCGGCTGCTCGGCGAGGAAGTCGCCGCCCTTGAGCGTGTCCTTGACGTGGATGTCGGGGTGGTCGCCCTCACCCTTGGTGTTGACCGCGCCGTTGATGCCGCCCTGGGCGCAGACGGAGTGGGAGCGCTTCACCGGGACGATGGAGAACACGTCCACGCGCTTGCCCGCCTCGGCGAGCTTCAGCACCGTCATGAGGCCGGCGAGGCCGCCGCCGACCACGATGTAACGTCCTTCGGCCATGGAGTTCGAGCCTCGCTGCGTTCAGGAAACGGGGAAGTGGATGCGGAAGACGGTGTAGAGGATCGCCGCAGAGAGGGCGAGGAAGAGCCCCCAGCCTGCGAGCTCGACGCGCGCCTGGGCCTTGCGGCCCACCGCGAGCCCCCAGGAGTACGCGAACCCGAACAGCCCGTTCCCGAGGTGGAACGCGGCGGCGATGCCGCCCACGACGTAGACGACGGTCCACCCGAGCGGCGTCACCGCGTGCTGCACGTGCGAGAACGTGGGCAGGTCGTTCGGCCCGCGGAGGAGCGCGAGCTGCCCTTCCGGCATGATCCGGAGCTGCCAGACGTGCAGGGCGATGTAGACGAACGCGACGAGCCCGCTCCAGCGCTGCGCGGAGTACAGCCAGTTGCGACGGTACGGGTACTCCAGGGCGTTCGAGTGGCCCGTGTACCAGATCCAGAACCCGTACAGCGCATGGAACAGGATCGGCACGAGGAGGAAGCCCACCTCGACGAGGTAGAAGATCGGCCGCGGCGCGATCCCCCAGAGGTCGTGGATCGCCTCCTCGTACGCGCGGGGGCCGATGCCGATCTTCAGGTTCTCGAAGAGGTGAAAGAGCAGGAACGCGCCCACCGGCACGATCCCGCTCAGCGAGTGGAGCTTGCGCAGCAGGAAGGAACGGTCCTTCGCGGGCGCAGCTTCGGCGGCCTCGGACATCTCGCCTCCAGGCAAAGGTGTGCCGGCCCCCCGGAGCTTCCGGAGGGCCGGCGGTCGAACGGAGGGGGATTCTACAGGCTAGAGGCCCGTCTCGGAGACGGACTTTCTGACGCTGGCCACCGACTTCTGGAACATCGCCTTCTCGGCCTCGTCGAGCTCCACCTCGAGGATCCGCTCCACCCCGCCGGCGCCGATGACCACCGGCACCCCCACGAACAGCCCCTTCACGCCGTAGGGGCCGTCGAGCCAGGCGGAGCAGGCCATGACGCGCTTCTCGTCGCGCAGGTAGGACTCGGCCATGGTGATCGCGGAGACCGCGGGCGCGTAGAAGGCCGAGCCGGTCCCGAGGAGCTGGACGATCTCGCCGCCGCCCTTTCGCGTGCGATCGACGATCGCCTCGAGGGTGGCCTTGTCGAGCAGCCTCGTGAGCGGGACCCCGTTGACGGACGAGTAACGGAGGAGCGGCACCATGTCGTCGCCGTGGCCGCCGAGCACGAGCGCGGTCACGTCCTGCGGCGACACTCCGGCCGCGGCGCCGACGAAGTACTGGAATCGTGCGGTGTCGAGGACCCCGGCCATCCCGACGACGCGGTGCGGCGGGAAGCCGGTCACCTTCTGCATGGCGTAGACCATGGAGTCGAGCGGGTTCGTCACCACGATGACGAACGACTCCGGGGCGTGCTGCTTGATGCCCTGCGCCACCTTGGAGATCGCCTCGAGGTTCACCTTGAGCAGGTCCTCTCGGCTCATCCCCGGCTTTCGCGGGATGCCCGCGGTGACGATGCAGACGTTCGCGCCCGCGATCGCCGTCCAGTCGGTCGTCCCGGCGCCGGCGAGGTCGACGTCGAACCCGAGCACGCCCCGGGTCTCCTGGAGGTCGAGCGCCTTCCCCTTGGCGACGCCCTCCATGAGGTCCACCAGTACGACGTCGCCCAGCGAGCGCTGGCCCGCGAGGAGCGCGAGCGTCCCGCCGATCTGCCCCGCGCCGATGAGTGCGATCTTCTTCCGTGCCGCCATTCCGATCCTCCTGGTGCGCCGCGCGGGCGCGGGTCACTGCATGTGCTTCACGATCTCGTCGCCGAACTCCGAGCACTTCACCTCGACGGCGTCCGCGACCCCCTCGGCCTTCATGAGCCGGGCGAAGTCGTACGTCACGCGGTGACCGGTGATCGCCCCGTCCATGCCGCGGATGATGAGGTCGGCGGCCTCGGTCCAGCCCATGTGCCGGAGCATCATCTCGCCCGAGAGGATCACCGAGCCCGGGTTCACCCGGTCGAGGTCGGCGTACTTGGGGGCGGTGCCGTGGGTCGCCTCGAAGATGGCGTGCCCGGTGACGTAATTGGCGTTGCCGCCCGGCGCGATGCCGATGCCGCCGACCTGCGCCGCGAGCGCGTCGGAGAGGTAGTCGCCGTTCAGGTTGAGCGTGGCGATGACGTCGAACTCGTCGGGCCGGGTGAGAACTTGTTGCAGCGTGATGTCGGCGATCGCGTCCTTCACCAGCACGCGCCCGACCGAGAGCGCCTCCTTCTGCTCGGCGACGGCGGCGTCCTCGCCCTTCGCCGCCTTGGTCCGCTCCCACTGCTCCCAGGTGTAGACCCGGTCGCCGAACTCGCGCTCGGCGAGGGCGTAGCCCCAGCCGCGGAATGCACCTTCGGTGTACTTCATGATGTTGCCCTTGTGCACGAGCGTCACGCTCTTGCGGCGATTGGCGAGCGCGTACGAGATCGCCGCACGGACGAGCCGCTCCGTCCCGTCGCGCGAGACGGGCTTGAGGCCCACCCCGCTCGTCTCGGGGAAGCGGACCTTCCGGTACTCCTTCGGGAACTCGCGCTCCAGAAAGGCCAGCACCTTCTTCGCCGCGTCGCTCCCCGCCTCCCACTCGATCCCCGCGTAGATGTCCTCCGTGTTCTCGCGGAAGATCACCATGTCCACCTTGTCCGGCCGCTTGACCGGCGACGGCACGCCCTTGAACCAGCGCACCGGCCGCAGGCACACGTACAGGTCGAGGAGCTGGCGCAGGGAGACGTTGAGCGACCGGATGCCGCCGCCGATGGGCGTCGTGAGCGGGCCCTTGATGCCGATGACGTACTCCCGGAACGCCTCGATGGTCGCCTCCGGGAGCCAGTCGTTGAACTTCTTGAACGCCTTCTCGCCGGCGTAGACCTCGGCCCAGGCGATGGAGCGTTTCCCGCCGTACGCCTTCTTCACCGCAGCGTCGAGGACCCGGACGGCGGCCCGCCAGATGTCGCGGCCGGTGCCGTCGCCCTCGATGAAGGGGATGATCGGGTGGTCGGGGACCTGGAGCGTGCCGCCGACGAGGGTGATCTTCGAGCCATGCTTCGGCACCACGGGCCTGGCGTCAGGCATGTGCGGACCTCGGAGTCGACGAGTGGGGCGGCCTCGGGGCCTCGGGAAACGCTCTCTAACCAGCCCGAGGCGCTCCCGCCGCCCTTCGTGCGGGCGTGACGTATCGCAAGGCGCCCTCGGCCGGTCAAGCGACGCGCCGTGCGGTAAATCGGACCGGCGTTCAGTGCACGACGGGATCGGCCTCGGCTGCACGCTCCGCAGGCGCCGACGGCTCCCGGGGGAGCCGTACCGTGAACGTGGCCCCGGCGCCGGCCTCGCTCGCC
>JAEZXM010000149.1 GCA_023419875.1 Pseudomonadota bacterium
TCCGGCGAGGCCACCGAGACCTCGCCGGACACGTCGGTCATACCAGGCGAGCGCGACGGCCAGCCCCGCGCCCGCGCACACGTTGTAAACGGGGAGCTCCAGGCTCACACCGCCGGCTGGGCCGAGACCGGCGCGGCGTCGGCGGGCTTCGCGGCGAGCCCGAGGATCCCGGCGACGAGGAGGAGCACCGTGACGAGCATCGACAGAGGGTTCATGGTGACGCAGGTCACCGCGGACACGACGAAGCCCACCATGAGCAGGGCGCCGCCCTGCTTGGGCTTCCGCAGCACGATGATCGCGCCGACGATCGCCAGGACCACCGCGATGAGGCCGAGGGCCATGGACGCGCCAAGGATGGTCGCCACGATTCCCGCGCCCTCCGGCACCACCTCGCCTTGCTGCGCCGCCGCCTCCATGCCCGCAGAAACGGCTCCCGCACACATCCCCGAGCACAGCGCCGCCGGAATCCCGAAGAACGCTCCGATCAGGCCCAGCACCATTGAAGCAGTCCTCATGTCCGCTACCCTCCCTGCACGTTCAGGTTGAACGTCCGAACCGCAACGTTTCCGGGTCGCCCGCACCGCGGGAACCGCCGAGGAAGCTCGGCACCGACCACTATAGATGAACTGGGCGTCACGACCCAGCCGGCGGGCGCGCGCGAGCCGCGGCGGGCGTTCGACGCGAGGCGGCAAGAGTCATGGCAACCCAGGACGCGGCCATGACGAGTTGGGATATGGGCCGATGTGTGGCGGGTGAGGCTGCTTCGGTCCCGTGTCGGCAGCCCGGAGCCGCATGGCGTGGTCGCGATCCTGCGTGACGCCGGCGATACCGCCGGTCGTGCCGGGCGAGCGAGGTGCCCGCGTCACCCATCGGTTGCCAGGGCGGCGTGAGATCAGGGCGCCTGGTAGACGCGGACGTACTCGATCTCCATCTGCGCCGGGAACTGCGTGGTGTCGTCGGGCGCGCCGGGCCAGCTCCCGCCGACCGCGACGTTGAGGAGCAGGTACTGCGGGCCGTTGAACGGCCATTGCCCGTAGCCCAGTCCCTCGTCGCGGTACTGGAAGTAGTTGCGGCCGTCCATCCCCAGCTTCAATCCCTGGGCGTTCCAGGTGAGCTGGTAGTCGTGGAACGCGCCGTCGCACATCTCCAGCGAACGCTGGACCGTGGCCTGCGTCCCCCTCGTGTGGTTGCGGTCGCGGGTGTGAACCGAGAAGTGCGTCCGCGCCTCGGTGTTGACGTGCTCCATCATGTCGATCTCGCCGTCGTCCGGCCACCGCATGTTCGGCTTCGCGGAGAGGAGCCAGATGGCGGGCCAGATCCCCTTGCTGCACGGGATCCGCGCCCGGACCTCGATGAAGCCGTACGTCCAGCTCTGCTTGCCCTGGGTGACGAGGCGCGCCGAGGTGTACTCCTGGGGCGCGCCGGACTTTGCGTCGGGGAACGCTGCGGCCGACTCCTTGCGCGCCTCGATCACCAGCCGGCCAGCCACGAGCCGGCTGTTCTCGGTCCGCGCGTCCGCGTAGTACTGGAGCTCGGAGTTGTACCAGCCGGTCCGGTTCGCGTGCGTGTCGTACGCCCACTTGCTCGCGTCCGGGAGGCCCGTGCCGTCGAACTCGTCGGACCAGCGGAGCTCGTAGCCGGCCGGCAGCCCGCCGGGCTCGTCGATGGAGTAGCTGTAGGGCTCGCGCGTACCGTGGCTGCTGCCGGGTCCGGCGCATGCGAGGAGGAGCGCGGCGGCCGGCGCGAGGCAGAGGGAGAGAAGCGGAGACCGGACCGTCGAGGAGCGAGTCGGTGCGTGCATGGAGGCCACTCTATGCCGCCCGCGCGATCGCACGCCAGTCACCCGGATCCGGCGCACCACGAAATGCTCCCCCTCCGTTCCCGTGCTCCGCCGTCCGTTCCGGGACAGAATCGGTCCATGGAGACCGAAGACCTCGCCGCGCTCCGCGACGCCCGACGCGTGCTCGAGAACCCGGGGCTGGCGATCGCGCTCGCGAACGCCGTCGGGCGCCCGGTGGAGTGGGCGCTGGAGCGGCTCCCGGAGCGCGCCGCGAAGATCGTGTCCACGTCCACCCGGGCGGCGCTCGACAGGGCGCTCGGGGTGGCGCTCTCCACGCTCGACGCGCGCGCCGAGCGGGCGCCCAACGACTGGCGCCATCGAGCGGCCGCCTGGGCATCCGGCGCGGCGGGCGGCGCCCTGGGGCTCGTGGGGCTCCCCCTGGAGCTCCCGCTCTCGACCACCCTCATGCTCCGCTCGATCGCCGAGAACGCGCGGGCGCAGGGCGAGGACCTCGGCGCGCCCGAGGCCCGGCTCAACTGCCTGCTCGTGTTCGCCCTGGGCGGCCGCGCCCGCTCGGACGACGCCGCGGAGACCGGCTACTTCGCGGTCCGCGTCGCCTTCGCGCGCACGGTCGCGGAGGCGGCGGAGTACCTCGCCGGCGCGGTGGCCTCGAAGCAGGTCGCGGAGCGAGCCGCCCCGGTGCTGGTCCGGCTCGTCACCAAGATCGCCGCCCGGTTCGGGGTGGCGGTGCAGCAGAAGCTGCTCGCCCAGCTCGTCCCGGTGATCGGGGCGGCGGGCGGCGCCCTCGTGAACGAGGTGTTCATGCGCCACTTCCAGGAGACCGCGCGGGGGCACTTCACGGTGAGGCGCCTGGAGCGGAAGTACGGGGCCGAGGATGTCCGGCGGGCGTACGAGGCGCCGTGACCGGATCGGGCTCGTGTGCGGCGGCGAGGCGGCGGGCCCCGTGGAGATCGTCTAGGATGCCCGGTCATGCACGTCGCGATCATCGGTGGCTCCGGCCGCATGGGCCTGTGGTACGCGCGGGTCCTTCGCGCCGCGGGCCACGACGTCACCATCACCGGGCGGAACCGCCAGAAGCTCGAGCTCGCCGCGCGGTCGGCGGGGGTGCAGGGCACGGCCGACAACGAGGCGGCCATGCGGGCCGCGGACATCGTGCTCGTCAGCGCACCGCTCGACCTCGTGCCGGCGCTGGTCGAGCAGGCGACCGGCGTCGCGAAGCCGGGCGCGCTCGTCGCCGATCTCGCCTCGGTGAAGAGCGGCGCGGCGGCGGTCTACGAGAAGGTCGGCCGCTCCGACCTGGAGCTCGTGAGCCTTCACCCGCTCCACGGCCCCCGCATCCCCGGCCTCTCGGCCGTGACGGTGCTCTGCGTGCCGTACAGGACCGGCCCGCGCTACGACGAGCTGCGCCGCTTCTTCGTCGCGGAGGGGGCGAGTGTCGTCGTCACCGACGCCGCCCAGCACGATCGGGACATGGCGCTCCTGCAGGGCCTGACCCACTTCGTGGCCATCGCCGCGGGGCGCACGCTCGCCGACCAGCCGCGGCCCGGGTTCGAGACGCCTGCGCACGCGCTGCTCCGCGTCGCCATCGCCCGCGTGGTCCTGCAGGACCCGGCGCTCTACGCCGCCATCCAGCTCGAGAACCCGCACAACGCCTCGGTCCGGCGGGCCTTCCTCGAGACCGCGAAGCGCCTCGTGGATCTCGCCGAGCGCGGCGACGCCGAGGCGCTGCGGCGCGAGATCGGCTTCTGCGCGCGTGCCCTCGGGAACCCCGAGGAGGAGCTCGCCGACACGGACGCCTCGGTGCGCACGCTCTCCGGCCGGCGGCCGGCGAGCGAGGCGGTGAGCATCGCGGTGCTGGGCCCGCCGGGGACGTTCTCCGACGTGGCCCTGCTCGCGTACGGGCGCGCGCGGGGCGAGCGCCTCGCGCCGCTCTACGTCCGGACGGTCTCCGAGGTCTTCGACGCCGTCGAGAGCGGGCGCGTCTCCCAGGGGCTCGTACCGGTGGAGAACATGATCGAGGGGACGATCATGGTCAGCCTCGACCGGCTGTTCGACACGGGCCTCGTGATCTCCGCCGAGCTGCTCGTGCCCATCCACCAGTGTTTCGCGGCGCTGCCGGGCACGACCCTCGGGGCGGTGAAGCGCGTCCTCAGCATCCCGCCGGCGCTCTCCCAGGTGCAGCGCTGGATCCGCGCCAACGTCCCGCAGGCGAAGATCGTCGAGACGGTCAGCACCGCCGAGGCGATCGACCAGGTGGCGCGCCTCCGCTACGACGGGGACGCGGCCATCGGGCTCGCCGCAACGGCCGAGGCGGCCGGGCTCGAGGTGCTGGCGCGCGACATCGAGGACGAGAAGGGCAACGTCACCCGGTTCGTGGCGATCGGGCGCGAGGACGCGCCGCGGACCGGCACCGATCGCACCAGCCTCTGCGTGCACGACGTGCCGAACAAGCCCGGCGTCCTGGACCACATCCTCCAGGTGCTGGCGCGCCAAGGCCTCAACCTCTCCAAGATCGAGTCCCGCCCCACGCGCAAGCGTCTCGGCGCGTACGTCTTCTACATCGACGTGGAAGGCCACCGGGAGGACGAGGCCCTCCGCGGCGCGATCGGCGAGCTCTCCCGCGAGTGCAGCGTGACGGTGCTCGGGAGCTATCCGCGGGGGTTCTGAGGAGCGGGCGCCGGCGGCGCCAACCGGTTGGCCTCTTTGCACTCAGTCCATCAGCTCCGCGCGATCAAGTCGAAGGGCGGTGAACGACGCCCACGGGCAGGACGCGGGCGCCGGTTCACAGCACCCGCCGTCTCCGGTCGAGGAGCTGCAGGATCATCGGCGTCATGATGAGCTGCATCGCGAGGGACATCTTCCCGCCCGGCACGACGATCGTGTTCTGCCGCGACATGAACGAGTCGTGGAGCATCGAGAGCAGCCAGGGGAAGTCGATGCCCCGGGGGTTCGCGAACCGGACGACGAGGAAGCTCTCGTCGGCGGTGGGGATGTCGCGCGCGGCGAAGGGGTTGGAGGTGTCCACGGTGGGCACGCGCTGGAAGTTCACGTGCGTGCGCGAGAACTGGGGGACGATGTGGTTCACGTAGTCGGGCATGCGCCTGAGCACGGTGTCCACCACCGCCTCGGTGCTGTAGCCGCGGGTGCCCTTGTCCCGGTGCAGCTTCTGGATCCACTCGAGGTTGATGATCGGCACGACGCCGACAAGGAGATCCACGTGGCGGGCCACGTCCACCTCGCGAGTCACCACGCCGCCGTGGAGGCCCTCGTAGTAGAGGAGGTCGGCGCCGGGCGGGAGCTCCGTCCACGGCGTGAAGGTGCCGGGTTCCTGCCCGTGCGGCGCGGCCTCCGCGCCGTCGTGGAGGTAGCGCCGGACCTTTCCCCGGCCGGTCTCGCCGAAGCCGCCGAAGAGCGCCTCCAGCTCGGCGAACAGGTTCGCCTCCGGGCCGAAGTGGCTGAAGTGACGGTCGTCGCGCGACGCGGCGTCGGCCATGGCCTGGGCCATCCCCGCCCGGTCGTAGCGGTGGAACGCGTCGCCCTCGATCACGTGAGCCGTGATCCCCTCGCGCCGGAAGATGCGCTGAAAGGTGCGGGTGACGGAGGTGGTGCCCGCGCCGGACGATCCGGTGACGGCGATGACGGGGTGCTTGACGGACACGACACGCTCCTCTCAGCGGTCGATGAACAGCGAGCGGGTGCCGAACAGCGGTGAACGGAACGGCTCCGGCTCGGGCTGGCCGTCGGCCATCACCCGGCTCTGGCGGATGTCCTCGGCGGAGATCGTCGAGAGCGCCCGGCCGTCGACGGCGCCGCCGCTCCGCACGAGGCGCCGCGCCTGCCGGAGCCGCGCGCGGTCGAGCGCGTTGCGGATCGAGCGGGCGTTGGCGAAACGCGGCTGCGCCAGGCGCCGGACCACGTACTCGCGGAGCGCCTCCCGCGCGCCGGGGCCGAGCTCGTACCCGAGCCGCCCGAGGAACAGATCCGCGATCGCGAGCAGCTCGTCGGCGCCGTAGTCCGGGAAGTCCACGTGGTGCGCGATGCGTGAGCCGAAGCCCGGGTTGCAGTGGAAGAACGTGTCCAGACGTGCCTTGTAGCCGGCGAGCACGACCACCAGCTCCTCCCGCTCCTCCTCCATCGCCTGGAGCAGGAGCTCGACCGCCTCCTGCCCGTAGTCGCGCTCGTTCTCCGGGCGGTAGAGCGCGTAGGCCTCGTCGATGAACAGCACGCCGCCGCGTGCCCGCTCGAGCACCTTGCGTGTCTTGGGCGCGGTGTGGCCCACCCACTCTCCGACGAGGTGCTCCCGCGTCACCGCCACGAGGCTCGGCCGGCGCACGTAGCCGAGCCGGTGGAGGATGCCGGCGAGCCGGAGCGCGACCGTGGTCTTGCCGGTCCCTGGGTTGCCGGTGAAGCACATGTGCAGCGTCGGGGGGACGCGCGGCCAGCCCATCCGCTCCCGGGCGCGGTCCACGACGAGCAGGGCGGCGATCTCGCGGAGGCGGTCCTTCACCGGGGCGAGCCCGACGAGCTCGCGATCGAGCGACGCGAGCGCGTCGTCCACGCCGGCCTCGGCGGCGAGCGCCGAGAGGTCCACGCGCTCGGGCGCGGGCGGATCGGCCGGTGCCGCCGTGATCTCCGCTCCGGTCATTCGTTGCTCCCGCCACGCCGCGTCTCGTCGCGCTCGAGCGTGTACGCGACCGAGCGGCCCGGTCCCTCCTGCCGCCGGAGCCGGTAGCGGGCCTCGCGGGGCGGGCGCTGGACGAGAAAGGAGAGGCGCACCGTCTCCCACCCGGGCGTGGCGTCGAAGGCGTTCACCTTCACGTACCGGTCGGGATGGGCCTCGCGGCAGGCCTGCACCTCGCGCAGCACGGTGGCGGGATCGCGGACGTCGAACATCGGTGGGCCGTGCATCTCCCAGAACACGTTGCGCGGGTGAGGATCGTCGGTCGATTCCACGGAGAGGGCCCACCCCTGCGAGAGGGCGAAGCCGATCTGCCGCGCGACCTGCTCGTCGGTGAGATCGGGGAGGAAGCTGAACGTGCCTTGCGTGATCCGCATGGTCGCTCCGTCAGACGGTTCGGGTGGGGACGGCGTCCGGGGTGTCGGTGGACGCGTAGTCGAACGTGACGTCGCGCCAGACCTCGAGGGCGGCGCGGAGCGGGGCGCAGGTTCGCGCCGCGGCGGCGAGGATGTCCGGGCCTTCGCGCCGGAGGTCGCGGCCCTCGTTGCGGGCGAGGACCATCGCCTCGAGCGCGACGCGGTTGGCGGTGGCGCCGGCCTGGATGCCCTGGGGGTGGCCGATGGTGCCGCCGCCGAACTGCAGGACCACGTCCTCGCCGAGGTAGTCGAGGAGCTGGTGCATCTGCCCGGCGTGGATCCCGCCGCTCGCCACGGGCATCACCTTTCGGAGGTCGCCCCAGTCCTGGTCGAAGAAGAGGCCGCGCGAAGGATCGGCCGCCGTCCGCCGCTCCCGCAGGACGTCGTAGAACCCCTGCACCGTCCCCGGATCGCCCTCGAGCTTGCCGACGATGGTGCCGGCGTGGACGTGGTCCACGCCCGCGAGGCGGACCCACTTCGCGATCACCCGGAAGCTCACCCCGTGGGACTTCTGGCGGGTGTAGGTGGAGTGGCCGGCGCGGTGGAGGTGCAGGAGCATGTCGTGCCTGCGGGCCCAGCGCGACATGCTCTGGATGGCGGTGTAGCCCACCACCAGATCGATCATCACGATGGGTGACCCGAGCGCGTGGGCGAAGTCGGCCCGCTCGTACATGTCCTCCATGGTCGCGGCGGTGACGTTGAGGTAGTGGCCCTTCACCTCGCCGGTCTCGGCCTCCGCGCGCTTCACGCCCTCCATCGCGAAGAGGAAGCGGTCGCGCCAGTTCATGAAGGGCTGGGAGTTGATGTTCTCGTCGTCCTTCACGAAGTCGAGCCCGCCCCGGAGCGCCTCGTAGACGACGCGGCCGTAGTTCTTCCCGGAGAGGCCCAGCTTCGGCTTCACGGTGGCGCCGAGGAGCGGCCGGCCGAACTTGTCGAGCCGCTCGCGCTCCACGACGATCCCGGTGGGCGGGCCCGGGAAGGTCTTCACGTACGCCACGGGCAGCCGCAGGTCCTCGAGCCGGAGCGCCTGGAGCGCCTTGAACCCGAAGACGTTGCCGATGATCGAGGCGGTCAGGTTGGCGATCGATCCCTCCTCGAAGAGGACCAGGTCGTAGGCGATCCACGCGAACCACTGCGCCGGGCGGTCGGTCCCCGGGCCCGTGTTGGGCACCGGCTCGACGCGGAAGGCGCGGGCGCGGTAGCGCTCGCAGGCGGTGAGCCGGTCGGTCCAGACCACCGTCCAGGTCGCGGTGGAGGATTCGCCGGCCACGGCCGCGGCCGCCTCCTCCGCGGGCACGCCGTCCTGCGGGGTGATCCGGAACACCGCGACGACGTCGGTATCGCGCGGGGTGTAGTCGGGCTCCCAGTAGCCCATCTCGCGGTACGGGATCACGCCCGCCCGGTACCGCTCCGCGCCGGTGCGGGTGGCGCGCTTCTCGTCGGTCCTCATCCGTCCTCCTGGCGAGACGCTAGGTACGCCCAGGCATCAGCGCCAATCAGTTCTCGTGCGCTCCGGCATCAGGGCGGCTTATGCAGGGCCGGTGCGCGACGTCAGCCTCCGCCAGCTCCGGACCTTCGCGGCCGCGGCGCGGACGCTCTCGTTCTCCCGGGCTGCGCGCGAGGTCCACCTCACCCAGCCGGCGGTCTCGATGCAGATCCGCGAGCTCGAGCGGATCGCGGGGCTGCCGCTGTTCGAGCGCGGGCGCGGGCGGCTGCGCCTCACCGCCCCCGGGGAGGCGCTCCTCGTGCACGCGCAGCGGGTGATCGCGGAGCTGCGCGACGCCGAGGCGGCGCTGGCGGCGCTCGCCGGGCTTGCCCGCGGCAGGCTCACCATCGCCGCGGTGTCGACCGCGAAGTACTTCGCGCCCAAGCTCCTCGCGCGGTTCACGCAACGTCATCCCGGGATCGAGCTGCGTCTGCTCGTCTCCAACCGGGCCGAGGTGGTCCGGCTCCTCGCCGACGACGAGGTGGATCTCGCCATCACCGGGACCACCCCGCACGAGCTGCCGCTCGCGGCCCGGTCGTTCGCCCGCCACCCGCTCCTCGTCGTCGCCGCCCCGGATCACCCGCTGGCCCGGCGCCGGCGGGTGGCGGCCGGCGAGCTCTCGGGCCAGGCCTTCCTGGTGCGCGAGCCGGGCTCCGGCACGCGGGCGGCGCTCGATCGCTTTCTGCGGGCCGCGCGGATCCACCCCGGCCGCGCGATGGAGATGCACTCCAACGAGACGATCAAGCAGGCCGTCATGGCGGGCATGGGCATCGCGTTCCTGTCCGGCCACGCCGTGGGGCTGGAGCTCGCCGCCGGCTACCTGGTGGTGCTGCCGGTCGAGGGGCTTCCCGTGTACCGCGACTGGAACGTCGTCCACCGGGAGGGGAAGGTCCTCTCGCCCGCTGCCGCCGCGTTCCGCGCCTACGTGCTCGAGGAGGGGAGCGCGTTCCTCTCGCGGTGGCCGCCGTCGGGCGGCAGCCGCTGAGAGAGCGCGGCCCGCGCCTCGGCGCGGCATCGCTCCGCCTCGCGCTCGAGCGGCATGGCCGCGTAGCCGTGCGCCAGCCACTCCTCGCCGTAGCGGCGTGCGAACGCGCTCTCCCCGAGCGCCTCGATCTGCTGCACGTGGCCGAGCTCGTGCGCGAGGAGGAGGAGTCCTTCGTACGTGCGCTCCGAGTACGGGTGCGCCAGGTACACCACACGGCAGAAGGCCATCCCGCCGGTCCGCGGCGGCCGCTCGAACCAGCGTGCGACGAGGCGCGCCCCCTCGACGAGCGCGACGCGAGAGAGGTCCGTCGAGGGGAAGAGCGGCTGCAGGCGCCGCGCGGTGGGCTCGGAGAGCGGGCGGCGGGGCTTGCGCGCGTTCAGGGCGCGCATCGCGAGCTTCCCGGCGAAGTAGAGCAGGAGGCCGCCGGCGCGTCCGGCACGCCTCCGGATGGCGATCCGCGGTCCGATCAACGCCCGATCAGCAGCCACGCCGCCACGCCCGCGTGGTCGCTCGGCCAGAGCCCGCCCTCGCGCTCCCAGGGGCGATCGCCCACGACCTCGAGGTGCAGCGGGCGCACGGGACCGCGGGAGAGGACGTAGTCGATCCGCTGGTCGAGCACGGGCGGGGAGGGGACCACGGAGAGATCCTCCGGCCAGCAGCAGGTGTTGCCCGGGCGCCGCCGGAACCGCTCCGCCCACGCGTCCTCGAAGCCGGCGGCGGCCAGCACCGCCTCGCCCTCGGTGCCCGGGAGCGAGTTCAGATCGCCGACGAGAACGACCGGCCCGGCGACGCCGGCCAGGGCGCGCTCGAGCTCCATCGCCTGGGCGGTGCGGACCTCCGGATGGAACGCCTCGAGGTGTGTGTTGACGAACGTGAACCAGGGCCCGCGGTGGACGCGGGCCTCGACCGACTCCCAGCCGCGGAGCACGAGAACCGGTGCCTCCTGCCCGAACACCGTGAGCGGCAGCAGCGTCCGGTACGGCCGCTGGATCGGGTTCCGGATCTCCACGTCGGCGCGCGCCAGCACCACCAGGTGATCCGTGAGCCGGACGTCCTCGCCCGTGGCGATCGGGGCCTCGAAGTCGAAGAGCGGCAGCGAAACGGCCTCGCGGTAGCGGATGCCGCGCCGCGCGAGCTCGGCGAGGAGCTCCGGGACGTAGTCGTAGACCACCGTCTCGGCGGGCGTCGTGCCGCCCACGAGGATGTCTCCCGGCACCTGGATCCGCCAGGTGTACGCCTCCTGGAGGCCGACGAGCGCCGGCCGCGTCCAGGCGATCTCGTCCGCGAGGGCGCGGACCCGGACGTGGAAGTCGTTCCCCTGCACCGTCTCCCAGACCTCCGTGGTCGCGGCGAGGAACTGCGCGAAGTCGGCAGCCTGGATGACGGGAGTGAGGTCCGCGCCCAGGTAGAGGTTCCGCGTGAGCACGCCCGCGGGCACGACCGGGAGGCGCAAGGCGGACGCGCCGGTGGCGGCGGCGGGGGTCGGTGTTATCCCGGCGGCGAGCATCGCGATGAGTGCCAGGGACGAGAGCGGGCGGCGCATGCGGAACCTCCTCGGTGGACCGTCGGTCCGGGGGCGAGACGTCGGCCAGGCGACCGTAACCCCGCCGCAGCCTGGCCGCGTCGTTCTGAGCGGGGCGTGCCGCACGGGGCGCGGCGAGGCCCCGATCACGGCGCCGTCGCGACCAGGTCGTCTCGCACGAGCCGCTCTGCCAGCAGCCCGCTCACGTTCTCGATCGCGCGCGCGGCGTCCCGGAGCGCGAACTCCTCGGAGCTCGCACGGAACACCAGCCGGGCGTCGGGCCCGGTCTCGTACAGCCGAACCTCGATCGCGCCGAGCGGGACCGGCTCGCTGTAGCTCGGCGTGTACACGTGAGGCCAGGCGCGCCAGTAGAAGTCGTAGAAGCCGAGCGGTTGCCGGAAGAGGGGAACGCCGACGGCGGTGAGCGGGACGGGCTGGAGGTCCGTTCCCCGAGGCTCGATCCGGGCCACGAGCACGGCGTCCGCGCCCTCGCGCTCGACCAGCCGCCGCACCTCGTCGCGCGACGGCGGCTTCAACGAGAGATCGAAGTACGACGAGGCGGCCACCGCCTCGATCCCTCGCCTGTGCAGCGCCCCGGCGAGCGCGCCCTCGAGGCGCTCCCGCGTGCCCGTCTGGCGATGCATGGCGACCACGAGCGCCTTCCGGAAGGGCGCATCGTCGGGCCGGGCCAGGACGTCCGTCCGTGCGAGCCCCGTCTCCGTGGCGCAGCCGCTCCCCGCCGCCGTTGCCAGCGCAGCGACGAGCAAGCCGGTTCGAGCGAGCACGGGTTGTCCTTTCCGCCCGCGATGGGGCCGATCGAAGGGTGGGGACGGTCCATCGCCAGGACAACGGGGCGGGTCGGCCCGGTGCACCGGCTCGTCCAGGCCGTGGTGCGAAAGGCCGCCGATCGCGATGAAGCCGTACTCTCGGTTGCCTCTCGTTGCACCCCGAGCGCGGGTTGTGCGACCATCGAGGAGCTCACTACCCCGGAGGTCGCGTATGCACTCCTCGGCTTCGCGCTGGCGCCGGCTCGCCTGGCTCGCGGTCCTCGGAGCGTCTCCGCTCGCGTGCGCCACCACCCCCAAAGCTGCGGTCAGCTACGTCGTGCGCTACGAGGCCACCGGCCCCACCTACATCATCGCGCGCCATCAAGCCGGGATGGCGGGCGACCTGCTCGCGGAGCGGCTCGGGCGCCAGGGCGTGGTGAAGAGCTCCACGTTCGACCGCTTCCGGGTGGTCCTCGAGGACGATCAGGTCGCCGAGCCGCTGGCCCGGGTGAACGTCCTCGTGGCGCACGCGGACGGGATCGCCTGGTCGATATCGGTGTTCAAGGGGACTCCGGGCGAGGACGAGCGGGTCCGGGCGGTTCGGTCGCGGCTCGAGCAGGCGCTCCGGTCGATGGGCGTACGCTGGACGTCCAGCGCCTCGGATCAGGACCTCCGCGATTGACGGGTCGCGCCCCGGCGCGCGCCGGACCTCACGCCCAGAGCAGCTCCTTCACCCCGTCGCGGTCCATCGCGCTCCCCTCGCCGCGACGGACGATCTCGCCGCGCTGCATGACCAGGTACTGGTCGGCCAGCGATCGGGCGAAGTCGTAGTACTGCTCGACGAGCAGGATGGCCAGGCGCCCGGCGGTGGCGAGCGTGCGGATGGCGCGCTCGATGTCCTTGATGATCGAGGGCTGGATGCCCTCGGTCGGCTCGTCGAGGATGAGCAGCGAGGGCCCGGCCGCGAGCGCGCGGGCGATGGCGAGCTGCTGCTGCTGTCCGCCGGAGAGATCGCCGCCGCGGCGGGAGAGCATCGTGCCGAGCACGGGGAAGAGGGCCATCGCGGCCTCGGGCAGCGCGGCGGCGCGCGCGGGCCGCGAGGCGAGCCCCATGAGCAGGTTCTCGCGCACGGTGAGGCGGGGGAAGATCTCGCGGCCCTGGGGCACGTAGCCGATGCCCGCCCGCACGCGCACGTGCGACGGCGCGCGGGTGAGGTCCTTGCCCTGGAAGACCAGCGTGCCGCGGGAAGCGGGCACGAGGCCCATGATCGTCCGGAGCAGCGTGGTCTTGCCCACGCCGTTCCGGCCGAGGAGCGCCGTGACCTTGCCCGGAGCGACGTCGAGCGACACGTCGCGGAGGATGTGGCTGCCGCCGTAGTACTGGTGGACGCCTCGGAGCGCGAGCACGGCTACCTCCCCAGGTAGACCTCGATGACCTTCGGATCCCTCTGGACCCGCGCGAGCGGGCCCTCGGCGATCACCCGACCCTCGTGCAGCACGGTGACCGCCCCGCCGAGCCGCTCCACGAAGTCCATGTCGTGCTCCACCACCACGACCGATCGTTTCCCCGCGAGCGCGCGGATGAGGTCCGCGCTCCGCTCGGTCTCCTCGTCGGTGAGGCCGGCCACCGGCTCGTCCAGCAAGAGGAGCTTCGGATCCTGCATGAGCAGCATCCCGATCTCGAGCCACTGCTTCTGGCCGTGCGAGAGGAGCCCGGCCGGGCGGTGGGCCTCGCCCGAGAGTCGGACGAGCTCCAGCGTCTCGTCGCGGCGCTCCCGGTCGAGCGCGCCGGACACGGCGAAGAGCCGCGCCCGGGCCCGGCGGTCGCGGGCGCCGGCCAGCTCGAGGTTCTCGAGCACGGTGTGGGCCTCGAACACCGTCGGCTTCTGGAACTTCCGGCCGATGCCGGCGCGGGCGATCTCGGCCTCGGAGAGGCGCGTGAGGTCGAGGGTCTGCCCGAAGAAGGCGCGGCCCCCGTCCGGCCGCGTCCGCCCGGTGACGACGTCCATCATCGTGGTCTTGCCGGCTCCGTTCGGGCCGATGACGCAGCGGAGCTCGCCCACGTTCACGTAGAGCGTGAGGCCGTCGAGCGCCTTGAACCCGTCGAACGAGACGGTGACGTCCTCGAGGTAGAGGACGACGCCGTGGCCGGTGTTCACCTCGAGCGGAGAGGTCAGGGTCGCGCTCACGCAGGCACCTCCTCGGTCGCCTCGCCGCCGGCGAGGCCGGGCTCCGGAGCGGCCGCCCGACGGCGCAGCCGGAGGCTCCGGAGGAGGCCGACGACGCCCTGCGGGAGGAAGAGCGTCACCGAGACGAAGAGGGCGCCCAGGAAGAAGAGCCAGAGCTCGGGCATGGCCTTCGTGAACCAGCTCTTCGCCAGGTTCACGAGCACCGCGCCGACGACGGCGCCGACGAGCGTGCCCCGACCCCCGACCGCGACCCAGATCGCGATCTCGATCGAGGCCGAGGTGGACATCTCGGAGGGGTTGATGATCCCGACCTGCGGCACGTACAGCGCCCCCGCGACGCCGCAGAGCACCGCGGAGAGCGTCCAGACGCCGAGCTTGTACCAGAGCGTCTCGTACCCGAGGCTGCGGAGCCGCGGCTCCCCGTCCCGGATCGCCCGGAGCACGCCGCCGAAGGACGATCCGACCAGCCAGCGGCAGAGCACGAGCGTGGCGAGGAGCACCGCCACGCTCGCCGCGAAGAGCGCCACGCGCGTTCCCGGCGCGGCGATGGGGAAGCCGAAGATGCGCTTGAAGTCGGTGAACCCGTTGTTCCCGCCGAAGCCGGTGTCGTTCCGGAAGAACAGGAGCATCGCCGCATAGGTGAGCGCCTGGGTGATGATCGAGAAGTAGACGCCCTTGATGCGGGAGCGGAACGCGAACCAGCCGAAGACGAAGGCGACGAGGGCGGGGGCGAGCAGCACCAGCGCGAGCGCCCAGGCGGCGTGCTCCGTGCCGAGCCAGTACCAGGGGTATTCCTTCCAGTCGAGGAACACCATGAAGTCCGGCAGGTGCGACTGGTAGACGCCGTCGCGGCCGATCGATCGCATCAGGTACATGCCGAACGCGTAGCCGCCGAGCGCGAAGAAGAGACCGTGGCCGAGCGAGAGGATGCCGGCGTAGCCCCAGACGAGATCGAGCGCGACCGCGACCGTGGCGTAGCAGGCGATCTTTCCGGCCACGGTGACGAGGTGGTCGGAGACGTGGAGCGGGCTTTCCGGAGGAACGAGCAGGTGGAGCGCGGGGAGGACCCCGAACGCGATCACCGCGACGAGACCGAGCGCCCACCAGCCGGCGCGGGGGGTGGCGCGGAGCAGGGGCAGGAGGAGCGAGGGGCGGGCGCGCGCGCTCATGGTCACCCCTCGACCGCGCGGCCTCGAGGGGCGAACAGCCCCTGCGGCCGCTTCTGGATGAACACGACGATGAAGGCGAGCACGAGGATCTTGGCGACCACGGCGCCCGTCGCGCCCTCGAGGAACTTCGAGGCGACGCCCAGGCCGAGCGCGGCGAGCACCGCGCCCGCGAGCTGGCCGACCCCGCCCAGCACCACCACCATGAACGAGTCCACGATGTAGAGCTGGCCCATGTCGGGTCCGACGTTGCCGATCTGCGAGAGCGCGAGCCCGCCGAGGCCGGCGATGCCCGCGCCGAGGCCGAACGCCATCGTGTCCACGCGGCCGGTGGGGACGCCCACGCACCCGGCCATCGCCCGGTTCTGCGTCACCGCCCGCACGAACATGCCGAGGCGCGTCCGCTGGAGCAGGAACCAGGTGACGAGCAGCACCCCCGCCGAGAAGGCGACGATGGCGATCCGGTTCCAGGGCAGCACCGCGCTGGGCAGGATCGAGACGCCGCCCGACATCCACGAGGGGTTCGCCACCTGCACGTTCTGGGCGCCGAAGGTCACGCGGGCCGTCTGGATGAGCACCAGCGAGATCCCCCAGGTCGCGAGCAACGATTCCAGCGGACGGCGGTAGAGATGGCGGATGACGAGCCGCTCCATCACCACCCCGACGAGGAACGCGGCGGCGAAGGAGACGGGGATGGCCGCGAGCACGTAGACGTCCTCGGCGGCAGGGAAGCTCCGGCGGAACACCGTCTGCACCGCATATCCCGCGTAGGCGCCCACCATGAGCAGCTCGCCGTGGGCCATGTTGATGACGCCCATGATCCCGTAGGTGATCGCGAGCCCGAGGGCGGCGAGGAGGAGGATGCTGCCCAGGGAGAGGCCCGAGAAGACCCGGTTCACCACGTCGGCGACGAGGAGCCGTCGCTCGACGGTCCGCAGCGAGGCGGCGGCCACGGCGCGGACGTACGGGTCGGGCTCGCCCTCCGGCGTCGCGGCGACGGCGAGCAGCGACTTCACCGGGAGCGTCGCGCCCTCGCCGAGCGTCCGGACCGCCGCGAGGCGGGCGGTGGGATCCTCGCTGCGGAGAAGCACCTTCGCGCGCGCGAGCTCGAGCGGCTCCCGGACCGCGGCGTCGCGCTCGCCGGCCAGCGCCTTCTCGAGGAGCGGCAGGAGCTCCGGCGAGACCGACTCCTCGAGCGAGGTGGCCGCGGCGAGCCGCACCTTCCGGTCGGGGTCGAAGACGCGCAGCGCGGAGAGCGAGCCTTCCAGGGCGCGCCGCACGCGGTTGTTGATCGTGACCGTCTCCACGTTCTCGGCCGCCGCGGCGAGCGGGGCGCCGGTGGCCGCGTCGCGCAGGGTGTCGCCCTCCGAGACGAGGAGCCGGCTGCCCGCGACCTGGATGCGGTCCTCGGCGAGCGCCTGGAGGATCGGGGCCGCGTCCGGGCCGGCCTGGAGCGCCAGCGCCCGGATGGCCTCGATCTTCTCGGTCGAGTCCTCGGAGGCGAGGCCCGCGAGGGCGGCGGGATCCGGCGGTGCGGCTCCGGCGCGAGGGGCGACGGCGAGGCACGGCGCTACGAGGAGCAGGACGCGGAGGAGGCGCATGGCGTGGCTCGTGGGGGTGGAGGACGGCTCCGCGCGCCCGGGCTCCCCCGTGTCGGAGCCCGGGCGTGCGGCCGGCGGGGCTAGAGCTTCTGCTTGGCCTCGTTCCCGGTGATGAACGGGCTCCAGGGTTGCGCGCGGATCGGCGCCTTGGTCTTCCAGACCACGTTGAACTGCCCGTCGGGGCGGATCTCGCCGATGTAGACGGGCTTGTGCAGGTGGTGGTTGGTCGGATCCATCGTGAGGGTGAAGCCGGAGGGCGCCTTGAAGGTCTGGCCGGACATGGCGGTGATCACCGCGTCCGTGGAGGTGGTCTTCGCCTTCTCCACGGCTTGCTTCCACATCCAGATCCCGACGTAGGTGGCCTCCATCGGATCGTTGGTCACGACCTTGTCGGCGTTGGGCAACTTCCGCTTCTTCGCCCAGGCCCGGTACTTCTTCACGAAGGCGTCGTTCTGCGGGTTCTTGAGCGACTGGAAGTAGTTCCAGGCGGCGAGGTGGCCGACGAGGGGCTTCGTGTCCACGCCGCGGAGCTCCTCTTCACCGACCGAGAACGCCACCACCGGCACGTCGGTGGCCTTGAGGCCGGCGTTCCCCAGCTCCTTGTAGAAGGGGACGTTGGAGTCGCCGTTGATCGTGGAGATCACCGCCGTCTTCCCGCCTGCAGCGAACGCCTTGATGTTCGCGACGATCGTCTGGTAGTCGCTGTGGCCGAAGGGCGTGTAGACCTCCTCGATGTCCTTGTCCGCGATCCCCTTCGAGTGCAGGAACGCCCGCAGGATCTTGTTGGTCGTGCGCGGGTAGACGTAGTCGGTGCCGAGCAGGAAGAAGCGCTTCGCCCCCCCGCCGTCCTCGGACATGAGGTACTCGACCGCCGGGATGGCCTGCTGGTTGGGCGCGGCGCCGGTGTAGAAGACGTTCTTCTCCAGCTCCTCGCCCTCGTACTGCACCGGGTAGAAGAGGAGCCCGTTCAGCTCGCTGAACACCGGCAGCACGGACTTGCGCGAGACCGAGGTCCAGCAGCCGAACACGACCGCGACCTTGTCCTGCGAGACGAGCTGCCGGGCCTTCTCGGCGAAGAGCGGCCAGTTGGAGGCGGGATCGACGACGACGGGGACGAGCTTCTTTCCCAGTACGCCGCCCTGGGCGTTGATCTCCTCGATCGTCATGAGGGCGGTCTCCTTGAGCGCGGTCTCGGAGATCGCCATCGTTCCGGAGAGCGAGTGGAGGATGCCGACCTTGATCGTGCCCTCGGCCCGGGCCGCCTGCGGCGCAAGCAGCGCGAGGAGCGCGGAGGCGAGGAAGGAGCGAACGAGCTGGCGCATCTGGTTCCTTTCGTGATCGGGTTGCCTGCGTCCCGGCGCCGGGAGCCAGATCCGTGCCAGGCGCGTTCTTCCGCGGTGCAAGGCCGGAAACGTGCTCCGGCGAGATCCCGCTGCTCGTTCCGGCCGCAACCGTGTGCACGGCCCGCGAGCGATTGACCAATCGTGAACCTGAAGGGGTCGCGACCCGGAGGGGCGCCCGCCACGTCCGAGGGACGATCCGGCTGGCCCGGACATTGCCTTTGCCGGGAGGCACACGATGCTCGCCCCGACTCCACGCCCGATCGACGCCGAGTTGCCCGGGCTCCGTGCAGGCACCTGCTCGATGCCGCGACACCGGCCGCCGCGGCCCGGGGCGGGACACCTCGCCGTCGAGGAGGTCTCCGGCGCCTCCGCCCTCGTCGCCTGCGGGGCCTCGAGCCCGCTTCAGCTCCTCGCCCCGCGGCCCCGCGGCGCGGCGGTCTGGGTGTTGGCCGCGAGCCACGGCGGCGGCCTCGTCACCGGCGATGCGATCTCGCTCGACGTCGCCATCGGCTCCGGCGCCACCGCGTGTCTCGGCACGCAGGCGGAGACGAAGGTCTACCGGGCCGTCGACGGCACGGCGCGGCAGGAGCTCTCCGCCGCCGTCGCGCAGGGCGCGCTCCTCGCCTGGCTCCCCGACCCGGTGAGCCCGTTCGCGGGCTCTCGCTACGCTCAGGAGCAGCGGTTTGCGCTCGCGCCCGGCGCGAGCCTGGCGCTCCTCGACGCGGTCACCGCCGGCCGCGCGGCGCGGGGCGAGCGGTGGGCCTTCGAGCGGTACGCCTCCCGGAACGAGGTGCGCTCGGGCGGCGCGCTCATCCTCGCCGACGCCGTCCGGCTCGTCTCGGCCGAGGGTCCGCCCGCCGCGCGCCGGCTCTCCGGGATCGAGCTCCTCGCGACGATCGTCCTCCTCGGCCCACGCGTCGCCGCCGCCGCCCGCCGGATCCTCGACGCCGTCTCGGCCGCCCCGGCCGACGGGGGCGCGGACGTCCTCGCAGCGGCCGGTCCTCTCGCGGACGGCGTGCTCCTGCGGCTCGCCGCGCGGTCGGTCGAGGCCGGCATGGCCGCGATCCGCGGCCACCTCGCCTGCCTCGCCGGTCCGCTCGACGGCGACCCTCTCCAGCGAAGGCCCTGACCGGAGCACCCATGAACCTCACCCCCCGCGAGCTCGACAAGCTCACCCTCCACCAGGCCGGCTCCCTCGCGCAGAAGCGGCTCGCGCGCGGCGTGCGCCTCAACCACCCCGAGGCCGTGGCGCTCATCGCCACGCAGCTCCTCGAGCTCATCCGCGACGGCCGGCGGGTGGCGGAGCTCATGGACCTCGGGCGGAAGCTCCTCGGGCGCCGTCAGGTGCTGCCCGGGATCCCGGAGCTCGTCTCCGAGGTGCAGGTCGAGGGCACCTTCCCCGACGGCACGAAGCTCGTCACCGTGCACCACCCCATCGCCGCGCGGGACGGCGACCTCGCGCTCGCCCTGTACGGCTCGTTCCTCCCGGTGCCGGATCTCGCCATCTTCGCGGACGCGGCGGCGGGCGAGGCGCTGGGCGAGGCCCCGCCGCAGCTCGAGGGGGCCGAGCGGCCGGGCGAGGTGCTGCCGGCGCCGGGGGCCATCGTGCTCAACGAGGGGCGCGAGGCCGTATCACTCACGGTGACCAATCTCGCCGATCGGCCGATCCAGGTGGGCAGCCACTACCACTTCGTCGAGGCCAACCCGAACCTCCGCTTCGACCGCGGTCGCGCGTACGGCCGGCGGCTCGACATCCCCGCGGGCATGGCGGTCCGGTTCGAGCCGGGGGAGAGCCGCACCGTCCAGCTCGTGGAGATCGCCGGCGCGCGCGTCATCCGGGGCGGCAACGCGCTCGCCACCGGGCCGGTCTCGGAGGAGGGGCGCCGGAAGGCGCTCGAGGCCGTCCGCAGCCGGGGGTTCGCGCACCAGGAGGAGGGAGGCACCCCATGAGCCGGGCGATGGAGCGGAACCAGTACGCGCAGGTCTACGGCCCCACGACGGGCGACCGGATCCGGCTCGGCGACACCGCCCTCGTCGCCGAGGTGGAGAAGGACTTCACCACCTACGGAGACGAGTGCGTGTTCGGCGGCGGCAAGGTGCTCCGCGACGGCATGGGGCAGGCGGCCGGCGTCGCGGACGAGGAGGCGCTCGACCTCGTGATCACCAACGCGCTCGTCGTCGATCACTCGGGGATCTTCAAGGCGGACGTGGGCGTGAAGGGGGGACGGATCGCCGGCATCGGCAAGGCCGGCAACCCGGACGTCATGGCCGGCGTGACCGCGGGCCTGGTCGTGGGCCCCGGGACCGAGTGCATCGCGGGGGAGGGGATGATCCTCACCGCGGGCGGCATCGACAGCCACATCCACTTCATCAGCCCGCAGCAGGCCTTCGAGGCGGTGGCGAGCGGCATCACCACCATGCTCGGCGGCGGCACCGGGCCGGCCACCGGCACCAACGCCACCACCTGCACCCCCGGCGCGCGGAACACGGAGCTCATGCTCCAGGCGCTCGATCCGCTCCCCGTGAACGTGGGCCTGCTCGGCAAGGGGAACGCGGCCCGGCCCGAGGGGCTCCGCGAGCAGCTCCGCGCCGGGTGTCTGGGGATGAAGCTCCACGAGGACTGGGGCACCACGCCCGCGGCGATCGACACCTGCCTCTCGGTCGCGGAGCGCGAGGACGTTCAGGTGGCGATCCACACCGACACGCTCAACGAGGCCGGCAACGCCGAGCACTCCATCGCCGCCTTCGCCGGGCGGACCATCCACTCCTTCCACACCGAGGGCGCCGGCGGCGGCCACGCGCCCGACATCATCCGGGTCTGCGGCGAGCCCAACGTGCTCCCATCCTCCACGAACCCCACCCGGCCCTTCACCGTGAACACGCTCGACGAGCACCTCGACATGCTCGTCGTCTGTCACCACCTCGATCCCTCGCTGCCCGAGGACCTCGCCTTCGCAGAGAGCCGGATCCGCGGCGAGACCATCGCAGCGGAGGACGTCCTTCACGACCTGGGCGCGATCTCGATGATGAGCTCGGACTCGCAGGCGATGGGGCGCGTGGGTGAGGTCGTCACCCGCACCTGGCAGACCGCCGACAAGATGCGGCGCCAGCGCGGGCGGCTCGAGGGAGAGCGCGCCGAGAACGACAACCTCCGCATCCGCCGGTACGTCGCCAAGTACACGATCAACCCGGCGATCGCCCACGGCATGTCTCATCTCGTCGGGTCGGTCGAGGTCGGGAAGCTCGCGGACCTGGTCCTCTGGCGGCCCGCGTTCTTCGGGGCGAAGCCGGAGCTCGTGCTCAAGGCCGGGTTCATCGCCTGGGCACAGATGGGCGATCCCAACGCCTCGATCCCCACGCCCCAGCCCGTCGCCATGCGCCCCATGTTCGGCGCCTTCGGCCGCGCGACCGGCGCGACCAGCGTGGCCTTCGTCTCGCGCCTCGCCAAGGAGAGCGGGACCGTCCACGCGTACGGGCTGACGAAGCAGATCGAGGCGGTGCGCGGATGCCGCGGGATCGGCAAGCGCCACATGAAGCTCAACGACGCGCTGCCGCGGATGGAGGTCGATCCGGAGACCTACGAGGTGCGGGCCGACGGCGTGCTCCTCCGGTGCGAGCCTGCGGAGCGGCTGCCGCTGGCGCAGCGCTACTTCTTGTTCTAGGGGCGTGTCGCGCCGTGACCTCCTGGCTCCTCCTCCAGCTCGCCGACTCCGCCCTCCCCACCGGCGGCTTCGCCCACTCCGGCGGGCTCGAGGCGGCGGTGCAGCTCGGGCGCGTGGCAGGCGCGGACGAGCTCGCGGACCTCGTCGAGGAGGCGATCTGGAGCCTCGCCACGTCGGCGCTCCCGTTCGCAAGCGCGGCCTTTCGCGATC
>JAEZXM010000197.1 GCA_023419875.1 Pseudomonadota bacterium
GCGCTCCTCTCCTCGCCGCTCACCTCCCTCGGCGAGGGCGGCTGGCAGCGGCTCACGGAGGAGTTCCTGCGGGAGAAGAAGGCGCAGCCGGCGGCGTAGCGCACTACCCCTCCCACGGGTACTTCCCGGCCTCGAGCAGCGCGTCCGCGACCACCCCGAGCGCCGCGTCCGGCGGCCCATCGATCCCGTCGAGCCAGGCGGTCACCCGCCGCTCGGCGCCGGCGGCGAACGCCCGCAGGAGCTCCCGCTCGGCCCGGGCCGCCGCCTCGCCGTGGTTCTCGAGCCGGCCGGCGACGCGCGAGAGCATCGCCGCGAACGCGAACAGGTCCACGAGCGCGTCGGCGAGCCGCCGGAGCGCGAGCTGCTCCTCGACGAGCCGCTTGCCGTGCCGGCGCAGGGTCCGGTCCATCGCCAGCGCGAGCGCGCCGGTGAGCCTCTCGAACCGGCTCGCCTCGTCGGCGAGCGCGGGGGGGAGGAGCGTGAACCGGCCCTTCTCGCGCCCGGGCGCGGGCGGCAGGCCGGCCCGGCGGCGCGCGTACTCGGAGAGGAGGCCGAACCCCTTGATCGGATCGGCGAACACCCCGCGCACCGACTCCGCGAGGTCCCGGATCTCCTCGGCCGCGTCGCCCGCGGTGGTGAGCGCGACGAAGAGGCGAAGCACGTCGTTGGTCCCGTCGAAGATCCGGTTCACCCGCGCATCGCGCAGGGCCCGCTCGTACGGGAAGGCGCGCATGTAGCCTGCGCCGCCCGCGAGCTGGAGCGCCTCGTCCGCGGTCCGCCAGAGCGCCTCGGTGGCGATCACCTTGCAGGCGGCCGCCTCGACCGCGACGTCCTCGAAGCCGCGGTCGAGGAGCCCGGCGGTGAGGTTCACCGCGCTCTCGGCGGCGTAACACTCGACCCCGAGCCGCGCGAGCTTGCCGCGGACGAGCGCGAAGGACGCGAGCGGCCGCCCGAACTGCTTCCGCCGGCGGGCATGCCCGAGCGCGAGCTCGAGGAGCCGCTTCGCGCCGCCGACCGATCCGCCGCCGAGCCCGGTGCGCCCGGCGTTCAGGACCCGCATCGCGAGCTTGAACCCCTTGCCCACCTCCCCCAGCACCTGGTCGGCGGGCACCTGGACGCGGTCGAGCCCCAGCATGGTGGTCGAGCAGGCGCGGATGCCCATCTTGTCCTCGGGCGGACCGACCGTGAGCCCGGGCGCGTCGCGCGGGACGAGGAACGCGGTGAGCTGGCCCTTCCCCTCGTGCGCGGTGCGCGCGAAGACCGTGAAGAGCCCGGCGATGCCGCCGTTGCTCACCCACCCCTTGCGACCCGTCAGGATCCACGCTCCGCCGTCCCGGATCGCGGTGGTCCGGAGCGAGGCCGGGTCGGACCCCGCCTCCGGCTCGGTCAGGCAGAAGGCGGCGATGACCTCGCCCGAAGCGAGCCGCGGCAGCCAGCGCCCCTTCTGCTCCTCGGTGCCCGCGAGCAGGAGCCCGCCCACGCCGATCGAGGAGTGCACGCCGAGCGTCACCGCCACCGACGCGTCGTGGCGCGCGATCTCCTGGAGGACGCGCGCGTACCCGGTGGCCGAGAGGCCCAGCCCGCCCACGCGCTCGGGCAGGACGAGGCCGAAGAGGCCCGCGGCGCGAAGCTCGTCGAGGAAGGCCGGCGGCATCGCCCCGGCGCGATCCCACTCGTCGAACTCCGCCGCGCGCGGCCCGAGCAACGCCTCGATCCGCCGCAGCACCGCCGCGAGCCGCTCCTTCTCCGCGAGCTTCGGGTCGGGGAACGGGAGGAGGATCTCCTCCTCGATCTGCCCCATCGCCAGGGAGCGCATGAAGCTCGCGGTGCGCTTGTCGATCATCGTCGGCCTCCCGGCAGGCCTGCCGCGGGAGCCTGGACCGGCCCCGGCGGGGGCGGTGGGACAACCGCCCAGATTCTCCGCGTCAGGATGGTTGCATGCGGTCGCGTCCGCGGTCTACGTTCCAGGGGTGATGGTGCGGATGCAACGCCACCTCCCCCGGTCGGTCCGCCGCCTGCTGGTGCTGCTCCAGTTCCACCCGTGGATGCTGGCGCTGATCGTGTTCCTGGCCTGCGCGATCGGGGTCACGATCATGGAAGGGCTCCGGGATCGGCCGCAGATGGTCGCGCAGGCGACGAACGCGCCGGCTGCCCGGGCTCCGGCCGGTCGGTAGCACGTACCACCTCCAGCCGCGCGCGGAGCACGTCGGCGCGGCCCCGGTCGATCTCCTCGCACAGCTCGATCGCCAGGTCCCAGGTGACGAGGTCCGCCGAGTTGACGGACAGCGAACGCTCCAGGGCGACGAGCGCCTCCTGCCGCCTCCCCTGCGCGGCGAGGAGCAGGGCCCGCTCGCGGTGCTCGTCCGCCGCCGCGAACGACGCGTCCGGGATCCGGTCCAGCCACCTCGCGGCGGCCGCGAGATCGCCCTCGGTCCGGGCGAGCCCGGCGAGGGCGAGATCGGCGTAGGCCGACCAGGTTCCGCGCGCCTCGGAGGAGGCGGTCCACCAGCGCACGGCCTCCTCCTGGCGGCCCTGCGACATGAGGGCGATGGCGTGCGTGTTCCAGTGCGCGGTGAGGTCGCGCGTCCCGGGGACGCGCACGAGCGCGAGGGCGAGGAGGCCTATCGAGAGGGCGGCGAAGGCGAGGGCGCGCGGGCGCGCGGTCCGGAGCCACGCGCGCAGGCTCGCCAGCGCAACCACCAGGAACGGGATCAGGACGACCACGAGCGGCGCGCGGATCCGCATGTTGGGGAAGACGAGCACCATGCTCGCGCCGTAGGCGAGGACGACCCCCAGCAGCATCGCCGCGCGGCGATCGCGCCGTGCGTGTACGAGGAGGCTCGCGAGCCCGAGCGGCAAGACGAGCCAGAAGGCGAGCGCGGGGATCCGGAGCGCGGGGACGAAGCCGCTCATGAGCTGCAGCGAGTGATTGTCCGACTCCTCCCAGGCGTTGAGCGCGGCGAGGAGCTTCACGAGGAGCTTGCGCGCGAAGGCGCCGGGGCGGTCCCGCGCCTCGCGTACGACCTCGCCCGCCCAGTACGAGGACGCCTCGGCGAGCGTGAGCGGCCTGCCCACGCGCCGGCTCGCCTCGATCGTGAACTCGACCGCCTGCGTGTCGGGAGACGTCGAGGAGAATGGGACCGGGTTGTAGTACGGCGTCGGCCCGGCCAGGTGGTTGCCGCGGTAGAGGTCGAACCCGCCGAGCGGGAGCGGGGAGGCGAACCCGGTGCCGCGGAAGTTGGCGACGGCGAACGGGGCGGTCGCCAGCGCGAATCCCGCAGCGAGCGCGAGCATCGCGAGCGCGGCGCGCCGGGGCCGGGCCGCGCGGGCGATCCGGACGGCGATCACGGGCGCGACCACGACGAGGACAACGACCGCGTTCTGCCGCAGGTCCGCGAGCGCGCCGCCCACCACGCCCAGGAGGAGCGCACGGGCGAGGTGGTGCCGCTCGAGCTCCTGGAGCGAGAGGAGCACGAAGAGCGCGAAGAGGAGGAGCGCGAGCGGTTCCTTCTGGAGCGTGACGCTCCAGAAGGCGAAGGGCTGGTAGAGCGCGCCGGCGAGGGCGGAGCCGAGCCCGACGGCGATCCCCCCGAGCCGCCGCCCGACGGCGAAGAGGACCGCGCAGAGAGCGACGCCGAGGATGAGGTTCACGATCCGGAAATGGACGGGATCGGCGCCGAAGAGCCGGTACACCCCGGCGACCAGGTACGCCGGCAGCGCGCTCAGGCTGTGGAGGTGGTGGGCCTCGCCGCGGAGCAGCGCTCGCGCCCAGGTGTCGTAGGTCCGCTCGTCCCACAGGAGGAAGTCCCAGTACACGGTCTCGCGAAGGCCGAGGAGGATGCCGAGCCGGACGAGCGCGGCGAGGGCCAGGACGCCGGCGAGGAGGAGGCGCCAGCGCGCCTCGACGCGGGTGAGGACGGACGGGCGAGCTGGAGCGGCGGGCGGAGAGCGCGCCGGCTGGGAAACGGCTTCCACGACGGCCGAGGATACGGCCTGTCGCACGAACGGGTCCATGGCGAGGGAACGTCCCGTCACCCGGCGGTCACCAAGACGACACACGAACGGCACGGACGTGGGCCGGACGGCCATGGCACCTTACCGTTCGTCTGAAGCCACCCCGCCGCCCCCGGAGCCGTCGATGAAGGTCTCGAGGGAGTCGTTCTACCGCTGCGTGTTCTCCTCGCCGAAGGAGGAGCGCGTCGCCCACGTGCGCGCATGGGATGCAGGCGAGGCTCTTCAGCTCTTCCGCTCCGAGCTCCACTCGGACGGCGTGGAGGAGCGCGGGACGATCCGCGTCTTCGGCTCGGGAGACGACGAGCCCAGGCGCGCGCCCTATCGGCCCTGATCGCGCGGGAACGCCCGCGCGAACAGCTCGCTCAGCATCCGGGCGGTGAGGCCCCAGACCACGCGCGCCGGGTCCGCGTGGAACGACCAGACGCGCCAGCGGCCGGTCTCCGGATCCACCTCCTCGAACGGCTCGCGGAGCTCGCGCACGAGCGTGGCGATCTCCGGCGGAAAGCGCGCCGGGTCCCAGAGCGCGGCCCGGCGGATCGCGGGATCGAGCAGGCGCCCGAGCGGCAGCTCGAACGGCTCCTCCACCTCGCCGGCCTGCGCGTGGAAGACCTCCGGCGGCGCCCCCACCGCGCCCACCACGGGCGTCACCACGAACCGGGCCACCGAGACGAGGTCGTCGAGGCGACCGAGGAGCTCGACCCGGTCCGGCGCGAGCCCGACCTCCTCCTCGGCCTCGCGGAGCGCACCCGCCTCCGGCGACTCACCGGGCTCGAGCCCGCCGCCGGGGAGGGAGATCTCGCCACCGTGGTGCGGCAGCGTCGCGGACCGGCGGGTGAAGAGGATCGTCGGCCCCTCCGGCCGGTCGAGGAGCGCGAGGAGCACCGCCGCACCGCGGAATCCGGGGACCGAGAGCGACCGCGGCGGGCGGGCCTCGAGTCCCGCCCGAGCCCGGGCGACGGCGTCCGCGAAGGTGGGGGTCGGAGGCGATCCGTTCGGCACGACCAGTATCTACACCACCACGCGCTGCGTCGCCGCCGGGCGCCCGCACGGCCGTTTGACAACGCGGCCGGAACCCGGGAAAAACGCCGGATGCGCAGCGACCAGATCAAGAAGGGCTTCGAGCGAGCCCCCCACCGCAGCCTGCTCCGGGCGACCGGCCTCACGGACGCGGACTTCGAGAAGCCGTTCATCGGCGTCGCGAACAGCCACGTCGACATCATCCCCGGCCACTTCTTCCTGGCCGAGTACGGCCGGATCGCCAAGGACGAGATCCGCAAGGCGGGCGGCGTCCCGTTCGAGTTCCACACCATCGGCGTGGACGACGGCGTGGCCATGGGCCACCCGGGCATGCTCTACAGCCTGCCCTCGCGCGAGATCATCGCCGACTCGATCGAGACGATGATGAACGCGCACTGCCTCGACGCAATGGTGTGCATCCCGAACTGCGACAAGATCGTGCCCGGGATGCTGATGGGCGCGCTCCGCGTGGACGTGCCGACGGTGTTCGTCTCCGGCGGGCCGATGAAGGCGGGCACGTCGAAGGAGGGCGCACCGCTCGACCTCAACTCGGTGTTCGAGGCGGTCGGGCAGCGCGCCGCAGGGAAGATCGGCGATGCCGAGCTGCACGACGTCGAGTGCCGGGCCTGCCCGTCGGGCGGGTCCTGCTCGGGCATGTTCACCGCGAACTCCATGAACGTGCTCTGCGAGGCGATGGGCGTCGCCCTGACCGGCAACGGCACCATCCTCGCCCTCACCCCGGAGCGCGAGGCGCTCGTGCGGCGTGCGGCGCGGCGGGCGGTGGAGATCGCCGGCGACGAGCGGTTCCGCCTCCGCCGCATCGTCAACGCCGACGCGATCCACAACGCGATGGTGGTGGACATGGCCATGGGCGGGTCCACGAACACCGTCCTCCACATGCTCGCCATCGCCCGCGAGGCCGGGGTGCCGTTCGGCCTCCGCGAGATCGAGGTCATCGCCAAGCAGGTGGCGCACATCGCCAAGATCGCCCCCTCGCTCGCCACCGTGCACATGGAGGACATCCACCGGGCAGGCGGCGTGCCGGCCGTGCTCCATGAGACCGCACGCCGCGGCGGCGTGGTGCGCGAGCAGGCGATGACCGTCGACGGGACGACCGTGGGCGAGCGGATGAAGGACGCGAAGATCGCCGACAAGGCGGTGATCCACCCGCTCGAGGAGGCCTACTCGCCCGTGGGCGGGCTGGCCGTGCTCTTCGGGAACCTCGCCCCGGACGGCGCGGTGGTGAAGACCGCGGGCATCCAGCCCTCGATGCGGAAGTTCACGGGGAAGGCGATCTGCTTCGACTCGCAGGACGAGGCGCTCGCCGGGATCATGGGCGGCAGGGTGAAGGCCGGGCACTTCGTGGTGCTTCGCTACGAGGGCCCGAAGGGCGGGCCGGGCATGCAGGAGATGCTGGGGCCCACCTCGCTCATCATGGGCATGGGCCTCGGCGAGAAGGTCGGCCTCGTCACGGACGGCCGCTTCTCCGGCGCGACCCGCGGGGCCTGCGTCGGCCACGTCTCGCCCGAGGCGGCCGAGGGCGGCCCCATCGGCCTCGTCCAGGACGGCGACCCGATCACCATCGACGTCGAGGCGCGGACGCTGACCGTGGACGTCCCCGACACCGAGCTCGCCCGCCGGCGCGAGACGTTCCGGCCGAAGAAGAAGGAGGTGCGGTCCTCCTGGCTCCGCCGCTACGCGCACCTCGTCACCAATGCGTCAAGCGGGGCGGTGCTGAAGACGGAGCTGTGAGGAGTCATACCAGCAGCTCGGCGAGCCGCTGCGGATCGAGCGGCTTGGCGACGTGGCGGTCGAAGCCCGCGGCCGCCGCGCTGGCGAGGTCCTCCGGCTGCGCGTAGCCGCTCACCGCGACGAGCCGGCACGGGCCCGGGGCCTGGCCGCGCAGCGCGCGCGCGACCGCGTACCCGTCCATGCCGGGCAGACCGATGTCGCAGAGGACGACGTCGGGGGCGCGGGCGCGCGCCAGCCTGAGCGCGCTCGGGCCGTCGTGGGCGATCTCCGCCTCGTGCCCCAGCATCTGGACGAGCTGCGCGAGCGTCTCGGCCGCGTCGTCGTTGTCGTCCACGACCAGCACGCGGCGGCGCAGGGCCGGCGCGGCCGGGAGCCGCTCACCGGCGGCGCCGCCCTCGGCCGCGGCGTGCGCGGCGGCGACCGGGAGGGTCACCACGAACTCGGACCCGCGACCGCGCCCCTCGCTCGCCGCGGCCACGGTGCCGCCGTGGAGGGCGACGAGCCCCTTCACGAGGGCGAGCCCGAGCCCGAGCCCACCCTCGGTGCGCGCTAGGGTTTGCTCACCTTGCGTGAATGGCTCGAAGATCGACTCAAGCATGTCCGGCTCCACGCCCATCCCGTCGTCCCGGACCCGGATCACCGCGCCGCCGGGGTGGCGCTCGACCTCGAGCGTGACCCGGCCGCCCCGGGGCGTGAACTTCGCGGCGTTCCCGAGCAGGTTTCCGAGCACCTGCGCGAGCCGCGTCTCGTCCCCGGAGACGACGAGCGGGCACGGTGGAAGTCGGATCTCGAAGGCGAGGCCCCGCTCGTGCAGGAGCGCCCGGTGGTCGTCGCCGGCGCGCCGTGCGATCGCCACCAGATCGACGTCGCCGCGCCGGAGCTCGATCTTCCCGCGGGCGATGCGGGTCACGTCGAGGAGATCGTCCACCAGCCGGGTGAGGTGAGCCACCTGGCGGGCCGCGACCTCCCGGGCCCGCCGGGCCTGTGGATCCGCCGGATCCACGCGGTCGAGGATGTACAGCGCGTTCCGGATGGGCGCGAGCGGGTTCCGCAGCTCGTGCGAGAGCATCCCCAGGAACTCGTCCTTGCGGCGATCGCTCTCGCGGAGCCGTTCGTTCGCCTCGCGCAGCCGCTCCTCGGCCTGCTTCCGGTCGGTCACGTCGGCGACGTAGCCGTGCCAGATGATGCTGCCTCCCTCCTCGGGCGTCGGGATCGCGGTCCCCTCGATCCAGCGCACCCCCTTTGCCGGGTGCCGATACCGGAACACGTGGTGCCAGCGCGCCATCGTCCGGGCGGATTCCGATATGGCGGCGAGGGCCCGCTCGATGTCCTCCGGGACCACCCGGGCGAACGACGGCCTCATGTCCCGCGCCAGCTCCTCCTGAGTGAAGCCGTACAGTTCCTCGATGGCGGGCGCGCTGAACGGCATCGAGACCCCGCCGTCCGGCCGCAGCCGAAACGAGCACACGACGCCGGGGACGGAGGCGGCCACCTTGGCGAGCTGGTCCTTGAGCGCGAGCTGCTCCCGGAGCTCCTGCTCCAGACGCCGTCGGTCCTCGATGTCCATGCCCGCCCCCACGAGGCGGACGACCCGTGCGCCGTCGAGGATCGGCGCCAGCCGGCTCAGGAACCAGCGGTAGGTGCCGTCGGCTGCGCGGTAGCGGAGCTCGACGTCCTGGGGCGTGAGGAGCTCGAGCACGCGCTTCCGGCAGGCGCGCGCGGACGGGAGGTCGTCCGGGTGCACGATCCCATCCCATCCCGCCCGCCGGGCCGCCTCGAGATCGAGGCCCGAGAACGCCGTCCAGCTCGGGTTCACGTCCTCGATCGCG
>JAEZXM010000221.1 GCA_023419875.1 Pseudomonadota bacterium
GCCCTCCCCGCGATCGCTCCGGGCGCAGGTCCCCGGTCGTCCTTCGACTCCGCGGCCGAGGGCGGCCGCTACGCTCACGACGACCGGGAGCTCATGTCCGCCATCCACCGCCTCGGCCCCGCCCACGTGCTCCTCACGCTGGGCGCGGAGGGCGCGATCCTCTCCGACGGCGCGCGCTCCTGGCGCGCGGTCCCGCCCGCCGTCGACGAGCGAAGCCCGATCGGCGCGGGCGACGCCCTCCTCGCCGGCTTCGCCTTCGGCCTCGCCCGCGGCTTTGCGCTGCCCGAGGCGCTCCGGTGGGGCGTCGCCGCCGGCGCCGCCGCGGCGAGCCTCCCGGGCACGGCGGTGGGCGACCGCGCGCTCGTGGAGCGGCTCGCGGCGGGGGTCGTGATCCGGGAAGACTGACGCAGGGTGGAGACGTCCATGCCGATCACCTACGACCCCGAGCACCGAACGTTCCACCTTCAGGGCCCCTCGCTCAGCTACCTCTTCAAGGTCCATCGCGGTCGGTGGCTCGTGCACCTGCACTGCGGCGGGCGGATCCGGGCGGGAGAGCTCGATCACCTCGTCTTCGACGCGGAGCGGGCGTTCTCGGTGAACCCCGACCCGGCCGAGCGCGGCTTCGCCCTCGATGCGGCGCAGCTCGAGGTCCCGACGTTCGGCCACGTCGACTATCGCGCGCCGGCCGTGCACGTCGAGCAGGAGAGCGGCTCGGCGATCACCGAGCTCGCCTACGCCGGCCACCGGATCGTCCCCGGCAAGCCGCGCCTCCCCGGACTGCCCGCGACCTACGTCGAGTCGCCCGGCGAGGCCGACACGCTCGAGGTGGACCTCGCGGACGAGGTCACCGGGCTCACCGCGACGGTCCGCTACACGATCTTCCGCGACCGCAACGTTCTCTGCCGCTCCATGCGGCTCCAGAACCGCGGCGCGCGGCCGCTCACGATCCGCGCCGCGCACAGCCTGTCGCTCGACCTCCCCGACATGGGCTTCGACCTCGTGACGCTCTCCGGCGCGTGGGCGCGGGAGCGGATCCCGGTCGTCCGGCCGCTCGTCCCCGGCATCCAGGGGGTGGAGAGCCGGCGCGGCGCGACCGGCCATGGCCAGGCGCCGTTCCTCGCCCTGAAGCGCCCGGAGACGACCGAGGACGCGGGCGAGGCGCTCGGGGTCGCGCTCGCCTACAGCGGGAGCTTCGTGGCCCACGTCCAGGTGGCCGAGCAGGAGAACCCGCGCGTCCTCCTCGGCATCGATCCGTCGACGTTCTCGTGGCGGCTCGAGCCGGGCGAGAGCTTCGAGACTCCCGAGGCGGTGCTGGTCTGGTCCGGCGAAGGGCTCGGCGGGATGAGCCGCACGTTCCACGCTCTGTTCCGCGAGCGCCTCTGCCGCGGTCCATGGCGCGACCGCCCGCGGCCGGTCGTGCTGAACAGCTGGGAGGCGGCCTACTTCGACATCGACCACGAGAAGCTCGTGGCGCTCGCGCGCGGAGCCCGCGACGCCGGCGCCGAGGTGCTGGTCGTGGACGACGGCTGGTTCGGCCGGCGCGACTCCGACCGGACCTCGCTCGGCGACTGGACCGTGGATCGGCGGAAGCTCCCCCGCGGCCTCGAGGGGCTCGCCGCCGAAGTGGGCGCGCTGGGCCTCGGGCTCGGGCTCTGGATCGAGCCGGAGATGGTCTCGCCCGACAGCGACCTCCACCGCGCCCACCCGGATTGGTGCCTGCACGTCCCGGAGCGTGCGCCCACGGGGACGCGCAGCCAGCTCGTGCTCGATCTCGGCCGCGAGGAGGTCCGGCGCGCGATCACGGACCGGATCGCGGCCGTCCTCGCGTCGGCGCCGCTCGTCTACGTGAAGTGGGACTCGAACCGGAACCTCACCGACGTCGGCTCACCCGCGCTCCCCCCCGAGCGCCAGCACGAGGCCGCGCACCGGCACATGCTCGGTGTGTACGCGATGATGGAGGAGCTCACCGGCCGGTTCCCCGAGGTGCTGTTCGAGGGCTGCTCCGGCGGCGGCGGGCGGTTCGACCCGGGCATGCTCCACTACACGCCGCAGATCTGGGCGAGCGACGACACCGACGCGATCGAGCGGGTCCGGATCCAGCACGGCACGAGCCTCCTCTTCCCCGCGTCGTCGGTGGTCACGCACGTCTCCGCGGTCCCGAACCACCAGATCGGCCGGGTGACGCCGCTCGCGACCCGGGCCCGCGTCGCGATCTCCGGGAGCTTCGGCCTCGAGCTCGATCCGGCGCGCCTCTCCGAGGCGGAGCGCGCCGAGGTCCGGGCGTGGAGCGCCACGTATCGGGAGCTGCGGGACGTCGTCCACCGGGGCGCGCTCTTCCGGCTCCTCGATCCGCAAGGCGCGGATCGCGGCGCCTGGATGTACGTCGCGCCCGGCGCCCGCGAGGCGGCCGTCTTCGTCGTGCAGCTGCTCACCCGGCCCAACCCGCCGCCGGCGCGGCTGCGCCTGCGCGGCCTCGATCCCGCGGCGGACTACCGGGCCTCTGGCCAGGACCGGATCTTCGGCGGCGACGAGCTCCTGCGCGTCGGGATCCCGCTCCCGGCGCTCGGGGACTTCGAGAGCGTGCTGTGGAGGCTCACGCGGATCTGAGCACCTTGAACGCGTGCGTCCAGTCGTTCCGGAGGAACCCCGGGATGCACCAGAGCATGCAGAGCGGCTCGATCGCCCGCGCCGCCTCCGCGCGCCCGAGGTCCTCGACCTCCCAGCCGAGCTCCCCGAGGAGGCCCCCGACCTGTTTCTTCGCGCCCTCGTCGTTCCCGCAGACGAACATGGTCGGCTTCCCACCCGGGAGCTTCGGGTTCACCATCAGCGAAGCGCCCACCGACGAGAACGCCTTCACGAAGCGCGCCTCGGGCGCCTTGCGCTGCAGCTCCTCGAGGAGCGATTCGTTCGGCCCCGTGAAGAACCGGAGCACGCCGTTCACCGGCGGTGCCTCGGCGATGGGGTTGGTCGTGTCGATCACGGGCTTCCCCGCGAGGGACGCGGCGAGCGCCTCCGCGGTCGAGGCCGCCCCCGTCCCCTTCACCGCCAGCACCACCAC
>JAEZXM010000248.1 GCA_023419875.1 Pseudomonadota bacterium
CTACCGCAAGGACATCCTCGACAAGGCCGGCGTGACCGAGAAGGAGCTCACGGCGTCCTGGGAGTCCTACATCAACGCCGGCAAGAAGATTAAGGCGAAGACCGGCGCGTTCCTGCTCGCCCACGCGAACGACATCTACGGCATCTACATCCGGTCCAACCTGAAGAACGGCGAAGGCCAGTTCTTCGGCAAGGAGACGGCGGACGGCAAGATCAAGGTCCTCGTCAACACCCCGCGGTTCAAGAAGGCGTTCCAGCTCGCCAAGATGGCGCGCGAGGCCGGCGTGGACGCGAAGGTCGGCGCCTGGTCGAACGAGTGGTCGGAAGGCTTCAAGCGCGGCACGATCGCCACCCAGGCGATCGGGGCCTGGCTCGCCGGCCACCTGAACAACTGGCTCGCCCCCGACACCAAGGGTCTGTGGCGCGCGTCGCAGCTGCCGAACAAGGCGTTCGCGACCTGGGGCGGCTCGTTCTACGCGATCCCGAAGAAGGCCGCGAACAAGGCCGAGGCGTGGGAGTTCATCAAGTACATGTGCCTCGACAAGGGCCAGCAGCTGACCGCCCTCAAGGCCCTCGATGCGTGGCCGGCCCTCATCGACGCCCAGGACGATCCCTTCCTCGACCAGCCGATGCCGTTCCTCGGCGGCCAGAAGGCCCGTCAGCTGTGGAAGGTCGCCGCGGCCAAGGCTCCGGCCATCGTGGTGCACAAGCTCGACCCGGTCGCGACCGACATCGTGAACGCCGAGCTCGAGCAGGTCCTCGAGAAGGGCAAGGACATCAACCAGGCCCTCGCCGACGCGCAGGCGCAGATCGAGCGTCGCGTGCGCAGGTAGCAAATAGATAGGCAGCCCTGTTGCAATCGGAACGGGGGCGCGGACCCGGCCCCCGTTCCGAATTTTCTTGTCTCACCAGGGTCTTTAGCGGTAACCGGGGAATTCCATGGCGACCACGGCAGCAACCCAGGCGGCGCAGCCTGCCCCTCCTCCGTCGGGACAACGGCAGAGCGGCGAGCAGGCGTTCGAGGCCACCCGCGCCCGGCGGCGCGTCCAGTGGCAGATCATCACGCACATCGCCTTCGTCGTCGTGGCGCTGGCCATCGGCGCCTACGTCGCCGCGCGGGGGAAGAAGCCGATGCCCCCGATGAGCGTGCTCCTCCGCCTCGAGGTCTTCTGGCTCGTCCTCGGTGCGTCGGTCGGAGCGCTCTTCGCCTGGCTCATCCCGTGGCTCGTGCAGGATCGGAAGTTCGCTCCCTACGTCTTCGTGAGCCCCTTCTTCATCATCTTCTTCACGTTCGGCGTCTTCCCGCTCCTCTTCTCGCTCTTCCTGGCCTTCAACGTCTGGGACCCGACCACCGGCCTCGGCGGGATGCATTGGGCCGGCTGGGAGAAGCCGGACAGCGCCAAGTGGCTGCCGATCCCGGCCAACTTCTACTTCGCGGTCACCGATCCCTACATGAGGAAGGCGGCCTGGAACACCGTGTACATCGCGGTCGCATCCGGAGTGCCCCAGCACCTCGTGGGCATGCCGCTCGCGTACGTCTTCCACGTGTTTTTCAAGCGGTTCCGCAACGCGGTCACCGGCGCGTACTTCCTGCCGTTCATCACCTCGTCGGTCGCCATCTCCCTCATCTTCTCCTCGCTCTTCTCGCAGCACTTCGGCGTCCTGAACGCCCTCATCGACTCCCTCTCCCAGGTCCCCGGCTTCGGCTGGCTCCCGTACGGGAACGACGAGCACATCAACTGGCTGGGGAGAGCGCCGTACGTGAAGCCCGCCATCTCCTTCGTGGTCTGGTGGCGTTACCTCGGCTGGAACACGGTCCTCTACCTGTCCGCGCTCCAGGCGATCCCCAACGAGCTGTTCGAGGCGGCGGAGATGGACGGCGCGAACCGGCGGCAGACGTTCACCCGGGTGGTCGTGCCGCTGCTCCGGCCGATGATGTTCTTTGCCGTGACCCTCACCATCATCGGCAACTTCCAGCTCTTCGAGGAGCCGTTCATCATCACCGGCGGTCACATCGGCGGCCCGGAGTCCTCGGGTATGACCGCCGCCATGTTCATGTACAAGTACATCGCCGAGTTCGAGTACGGCACCGCCAGCGCCATCTCCTGGATCCTGTTCGCGGTGATCGCCTTGCTCACCTGGCTCAACCAGGTGATCTTCTCCCGCCAGCGCGGGTCGGAGGGCGTCGCGTGAGAACCGGAAAGCTGACCCCTGGGCTCATCGCGGCCTACGCCCTGATCATCATCGGCGCCATCGTGATGATCGCGCCGTTCTACTTCATGTTCATCTTCGCCACCCACCCCCAGGGCGAGATCCTCAGCATGCCGCCGCCGATGTTCTTCGGGTGGGCGCTCGAGCTGAACTGGAACCTGCTCAAGCAGCGTCTCCCGAACTTCTGGGGGCACTTCGGGTACTCCGTGTACGTCGCCGTGGTGTCGACGGGCCTGCAGCTCTTCTTCTGCTCGCTCGCGGGCTACGCGTTCGCGATGTACAACTTCAAGCTCAAGAAGCAGCTGTTCGCGACGATCCTCGCGACCATGCTCATCCCGCCGTTCGTGGGGATCATCCCGACCTTCCTGGTCATGCGGTCGCTCGGGCTGCTGGACACGCACGTCGCGCTGTGGCTCCCGGCTGCGGTCGGTCCCCTCGGCATCTTCCTGATGCGCCAGTACATCACCTCGGCGGTCCCGCGGGAGCTGGTCGAGGCGGCGCGCTCCGACGGCTGCTCCGAGTTTCGCATCTACTGGAACGTGGTGCTGCCGCTCCTCGGCCCGGCCCTCGGTACGCTCGGCCTCATCACCTTCATCGGCTCGTGGAACAACTTCCTGAGCCCGCTGATCGTGCTGCAGACGCCCGAGAAGTACACGCTGCCGCTCGCGCTCCGGTCGATGCAGGACCCGCAGAACACGCCCTGGGGCGCGGTGATGCTCGGCGCGTCCGCGGCGGTGCTGCCGCTCCTCATCCTCTTCGTCTTCTCGTCTCGCAGGCTCATCGCCGGCCTCACCGCCGGCGCGCTCAAGGGGTAACACCGTCAGAAACGGGGTGAATCTGTGGCTAGCGTCAGGCTCAATGGAATCGACAAGACCTTCGGCGACGGGCCAAAGGTTCTCACGGGCGTGAACCTCGAGATCAAGGACGGCGAGTTCGTCGTCTTCGTCGGTCCGTCCGGCTGCGGCAAGTCCACCCTGCTCCGGATCATCGCCGGCCTCGAGGAGGCGACCGCCGGAGAGGTCTACATCGGCGACGAGCTCGCGAACGACATCCCGCCCGCCAAGCGCGGGACGGCGATGGTGTTCCAGAGCTACGCCCTCTATCCGCACATGACCGTTGCGGAGAACATGGGCTTCAGCCTCAAGCTCGCCGGGCGGCCCAAGGCGGAGATCAAGCAGGCGGTCCAGCGCGCCGCGGAGATCCTCCAGATCACCCAGCTCCTCGAGCGCACCCCCCGCCAGCTCTCCGGCGGTCAGCGCCAGCGCGTCGCCATCGGCCGCGCCATCGTGCGCAAGCCGAAGGTCTTCCTCTTCGACGAGCCGCTCTCGAACCTCGACGCCGCGCTCCGCGTGCAGATGCGCATCGAGCTGTCCAAGCTGCACGACGAGCTCGGCTCGACGATGATCTACGTCACCCACGACCAGGTCGAGGCCATGACCCTCGGCGACCGGATCGTGGTGCTGAACGGGGGCATCGTGGAGCAGGTCGGCTCTCCCCTCGACCTGTACGACAACCCGGCCAACCTGTTCGTGGCCGGCTTCCTCGGCTCGCCCAAGATGAACTTCCTCCGGGCGCAGACCACCTCGCGCAAGGGCAGCGATCTCACGCTGCGCGTCGGCGAGGCGGGCCAGGTCGGGATCACCGCCAAGTCCGACGTCGCCATCCCGGACGGCGAGCTCACCCTCGGGCTCCGCCCCGAGCATCTCGTCCTCTGCAAGCCCGAGGAGGGCCTCCGGGGCAAGGTGGACCTGATCGAGGAGCTGGGCGACTCGACCGTGATCTACAGCGAGCTCGCGGGCACGAGCCAGATCGTCGCCGCCAAGCTCCAGGGTCACCAGCGCAACGGCCTCAAGGCCGGCGACCCGGTCGGCGTGAAGCCTCTCCCCGGCACGAGCAACCTCTTCGACGGAAACGGCAAGGCGATCGCCATCAAGTAGGGCCGCTTTCGACCTCTCTCGCCGCGCCCGCGCCCCGAAGGGCCGGGCGCGGTTGCGTTTCAGGGAACGGGAGAAATCGTCCAGGCCGTACAGGCGTTAGACTGGCGAGCCCATGGTCCGCCACGCCTTCCTCCTGGCAGTCTTCGCCCTGGCCGCCTTGCTCCCCTCCGCACCGGCCCTAGGCCTGCCGTCCGCAACGCCGGTTCGTGGAACCGGCGACCCTCTCGCCGAGCGATTCGCGGAGGCCTCGGCCGCCGCCTGGCGGGACCGGGCCTCGCCTGCCGCCCTGGCCGCGCTCCTCACGCTCGAGGCTCTGGAGTCCGAGCACCCGGATCTGAGCCGGGTTGCGGCGGTGTACGCACGGATCGAGCGGGACCGCGCCACGCACCCCGAGGTCCGGGCGACCGCGCTCTACCGGCTCACCCGCGTGGAGCGCGCCCTCGGGAACCTCGTTCGCAGCGAGGCGAAGCTCCGCACGCTCGGCCTCGTCTCCGGCTGGCAGGTGATCGGACCGTTCGACGACGAGGGCAAGCGGGGGTTCGCCACCGTCTACCCGCCGGAGCAGGGGATCGCGCCCGCGGACCGGCACCCGGGCAAGGAGCGCGAGGTGGCCTGGCGGGCGTTGCCGAAGGATGGCCAGGCCGGCGGCTTCGTGCACCTCGGAGCTGCCCTGCGGCCCGCCCGCGAGGTGGTCGCCTACGCGCTCACGAGCGTGGTCGCATCGAGGGACGAGCGCGTCCAGCTCTGGTTCGGCGGGAGCGGCGCGGCCAAGGTCTGGGTGAACGGCGCGCTCGTGCTCGAGGATCCGACCTACCACGAGGCACGCCTCGATCAGCGCGGGGCCGCGGTGACGCTGCGCAAGGGCACGAACCGGATCCTGGTGAAGCTCTGCCAGCAGGGGAACCGGATGGGCTTCTTCCTCCGGCTCGCCGATCGGCGCGGCGAGGGCCGAAGCTTCCCCGCCGGCGATCCATTCGCCCCCGCGGTGAAACCGGGGCCCTCCCCGACGCCGCTGGCGGACGCGGTGACCATCCTCACCCGGCGGGCGGAGCAGGCGAAGGGCAAGGACGCGCCCGCCGCCCGCGCGACGCTCTCGGCCGTCCTGCGGACGCGCGCGGCCGGGGACGAGGCGGACCGCCGCGCGGCCACCGAGGC
>JAEZXM010000274.1 GCA_023419875.1 Pseudomonadota bacterium
GGTCTGCATCCTGGCACGCCGCGCGGAGGCCGCGTCCGAGCTCGCCGCGGCGCTCTTCCCCTCGGGCGGGCCGCGGGCGCGGGTGGCGCCGTTCGCCGCGCTGGCCGAGGAGGCCGCCCGGGCCGACGCGGTCGTGAACGGGACCTCGGTCGGCCTGCACGGACACGAGCCGCGGTTCGACGGCCTGCGCTTCCGGCGCGGGCAGGTGGCGATGGACTTCGTCTACGGCAGGACCGCGTTCGCCGCGGCGGCCGTCGAGGCCGGCGCGCGCCTCGTCACGGGCGAGGCCATCCTCGTCCGCCAGGGCTCGCTCTCCTTCCAGATCTGGACGGGCCGGACCGCGCCGGAGGCCGAGATGGCCACCGCGGTCGCCGCGGCGTCCGCCCTCGGGAGCTCGACATGACGCTGCGCTATCTCACAGCTGGTGAATCGCACGGGCCGGGGCTCGTCGCCATCGCCGAGGGTTTCCCGGCGGGGCTGACGGTGGACTTCGAGGCTGTGGACGCGGACCTCCGCCGGCGCCAGAAGGGCTACGGCCGCGGCGGCCGGCAGAAGATCGAGACCGACGCCGCCCAGTTCCTCGCGGGTCTGCGAGGCGGCGTCACCACCGGCGCGCCCATCGCCTTCGTCGTCTGGAACAAGGACCACGAGAACTGGAAGGAGCTCGTCTCGCCGTACGCGCGCGGCGGGCGGAAGTTCACGCAGGTCCGGCCCGGCCACGCCGATCTCGCCGGCTCGCTCAAGTACGGCTACGACGACGCCCGCGACGCCCTGGAGCGCGCGAGCGCCCGGTCCACCGCGGCGACGGTGGCCCTCGGCGCACTCGCGCGGGCCCTCCTCGCGCGCCTCGGCGTGAGCGTCGCCTCGCGGGTGGTGGCGATCGGGCCGAAGGCGAAGGCGTTCGAGGCGCCGCCCACCGCCGAGCAGCGCGCGGCCATCGAGGCCTCCGACCTGCACGTCGACGACGAGGCGCTCGCCGCGGAGTGGCGGGCGCTCATCGACGCGGAGAAGGCGCGCGGCGGCTCGATCGGCGGCGCCTTCGAGGTGTACGCCACAGGCCTCCCCATCGGCGTCGGGAGCCACGTCCACCCCGACCGCCGGCTCGACGCCCGCCTCGCCGGGGCGCTGCTCGGCGTTCAGGCGATCCGCGCCTTCGAGGTCGGCGACGGGGTGCAGGTGCACCGGCCCGGCTACGACTTCCACGACGCGATCCACTACGACAAGGACCGGGGCTTCTGGCGCGACACGAACCGCGCCGGGGGGCTCGAGGGCGGGATGACGAACGGCATGCCGCTCCGGGTCCGGGCCTACATGAAGCCCATTCCCACGATGCTCCAGCCGCTTGCGACCGTGGACCTCGCCACGCGCGAGGCGACCCAGGCGCGCTACGAGCGGAGCGACGTGTGCGCGGTGCCCGCCGCGGCGGTCGTGGGCGAGGCGGTCGTCTGCTGGGAGGTGGCCGCCGCGATGGTGGAGAAGCTCGGCGGGGACACCATCGGGGACGTGGAGAAGGCGCTCGAGGCCTATGCCGCTCGGATCCGCTGAGCTCCTCGCGCTCACCGGCATGATGGGCTCGGGCAAGAGCGCGGTCGCCCGGGAGCTCTCGCGGCTCACCGGCCGCACGGTGGTGTCGCTCGACGCCGACATCGAGCGGCGCGCGGGAAAGCCGATCCCGGCGGTCTTCGCCGAGGACGGCGAGGCGGCGTTCCGGGCGCTCGAGCGCGCGGCGGTGGCCGCGCTCCCGGCCGGTGTCATCGCCGATCTCGGGGGTGGGGCATTCTGCGACCCGGAGAACGCCGCCTGGCTCCTCGCCGCCGGCAGGGTCGTGTTTCTCGACGTCTCCCCCGCCGAGGCGGCGCGCCGGATCGGGAACGACCCGGGTCGGCCGCTCGTGGCCCGGTGGGAGGAGCTGCACCGAACGCGCCTACCTCTCTACCGGAAGGCGCACCTCACGATCGCGACCGACGGTCACTCGCCAGCGGAGGTGGCGCGTCGGATACTGGACGCGCTGTGAGTCCGCTTGCCCGTGGTTCGACAGTTCACCTGGAGCGAGAAAGGTGATCCGTGAAGACTCGCACCCGCCGCCTCCCCCGCGCCGCCTCGCCGGACCGCGGGCCCCCCATCATCGAGATCATCGCCGCCCGCCAGGGTGAGCACGCGTACCCCGTCCACGTCGGCCGCGGCGCGCTCCGGGCGCTCCCGCCGCTCGTCGAGGGCGTGGACCGGATCGCGCTCGTCACCTGCCGCAAGGTGCTCCGGACGCCCGTCGGGATGGAGCTCGTCGCCTGGCTGGAGGGGCTGCCGCTGGCGGTGACGCACGTCCTCGCCGACGGCGAGAGGGGGAAGACGCTCGCGGAGCTGGAGCGGGCCGCGGTGGCGCTCCTCCAGGCGGGCTGTACCCGGCGGAGCGTGGTGGTGGCGCTCGGCGGCGGCGCGGTGACCGACGCCGCCGGCTTCCTCGCCGCGACGTTCATGCGCGGCGTCCCCTGGATCGCGGTCCCGACGACGCTCCTCGGGATGGTGGACGCGGCCATCGGCGGGAAGACCGCGGCCAACCTGCCGGTGGCGAAGAACGCGGTGGGCGCGTTCCATCCCCCGCGGGCGGTCCTCGCCGATCCCGCAGCCCTCGAGACGCTGCCCGAGCGCGAGCTCCGGAGCGGCATGGGCGAGGTGCTCAAGTACGGCGCCCTGGACCACAGGCTCCTCGCGCCGTTCGGCGCCTCCTGCTCGCAGGGGCAGATCGACGCCACGATCCTCGCCGCCTGCGCGCGGATGAAGGTGGACGTGGTCGCCGAGGATCCGACCGAGCAGGGCCCGCGAAAGCTCCTCAACCTCGGCCACACCTTCGGCCACGGCGTCGAGGCCGCGGGCCGGTTCTCGCGCTACACGCACGGTGAAGCGGTGGCGATCGGCCTGGCCTTCGCCTTCCGGCTCGCCCACCGGCTCGGCCGGATCTCCGAGGGGCCGTTGCAGATCGTCGAGCAGGCGATCGTCGGCGCGGGGCTGCCCGTGCGGGTGCCGCCGGCGCTTGCCCGGAAGGCCGTCGAGCTCATGGCCTTCGACAAGAAGCGGACCGCCGGGGGCCTGCGCTGGGTCCTCCCGGCAGGCATGGGCGAGGCGGAGGCCTGGCGGATCGAGTGGGATGTGGAGGCCGGCGCGGAGGAGGTGCAGGATACGGTGCGCGAGGTCTCGGAGGAGCCGGAGCCGAGGCGGAAGCGGCGGCCGGCCCGGCGGCCGTAGGAGGCGGGCTCGGCCCGCCGACGGGGCAAGGGCAAAAGCCCGAGCGATCGACACCCCCCGGAGGAAGACATGATCCTG
>JAEZXM010000275.1 GCA_023419875.1 Pseudomonadota bacterium
CCTCCGGCCTCCGCCCGGCGCGGTCGAGCGCCCGCGCGTGGACGACGTGCAGGCCGGCGTCGTCCGGCCGGAGCGCCAGCCGGCCCTCGATGAACCGGACTGCGGCGTCGCGATCCGGCACGTCGTGGAGCGCCGGCCATGCCTGGAGCGCCGCGCGCGGATCGACGTCGAGCGCGCGCCCGACCGCGTCGAGCGCCGCGTCCGAGTTGCCCCCGGCCGCCTCCGCCTCGGCGAGCGCCAGCCAGGCGTCCGCGCTCTCGGCCTCGGCCGCGAGGGCCTCGCTCGCGAGCGCCCCGGCCCGGATCGCGTCCTGCGCCCGCCACTCCCGCGCGAGCGCGGCGAGGAGATGCGCCAGGACCGGGTCGGAGGCACCGGGCTGGCCGAGCCGCCGCTGCAGCTCCGCCGCAGCCGCGAGATCCCCCTGCTCGACCCGGACGTCCCGAAGCCCCGCCAGCGCCTCGCGGTCCTCCAGGCCGAGGCGCTCGTAGATCTCCGCCGCCTCGGCGAGCATCCCGCTCCGCCGGTAGTCCTCGGCCAGCTCGCGCTCGACCTCCGGCCGGCGAAGGAGCGGCAGGCCCGGCCCCATGAGCATGTTTCGGTGCAGGCGGACCGCGCGCGCGAAATCCCCCTCCCGCCGGAAGAGCGCGCCGAGGGCCAGATAGGTCTCGACCGCCTCGGGGTGGCCGAGGCGCGCCGCGTCCGACAGCGCCTCGATGGCCGCGTCGGGATCGCCCGAGATCACCGACCGGACGCCCTTCAGATACGCCTGCGCCTCGTCGCGCCGCCGCCGGAGCCGGTCGGCGAGCAGCAGCGCCACGATGGCGGCCGCCGAGGCGACGGCGAGGGCGGTCCAGAGGTGGTTCACGGTGCGGCCGGGTCCTCCGCGAAGGCCTTCGAGAGCCGCTCCCACGCCTGGTCGAGCGCCTCCACCACCACCCGCGTGTCCGCGAGCACCGGCATGAAGTTGTTGTCCCCCGCCCAGCGCGGCACGACGTGCCAGTGGAGGTGGTCGAGGATCCCTGCGCCGGCGATCTGACCGAGGTTCATGCCAAGGTTGAGCCCCTCGGGCCGGTACACGGCCCGCACGTTCCGCGCGGCGCGCCGCAGCTCGGCCTGCACGTCCGCCCACACGGCCGGCGCGAGCGCATCCAGATCGGAGCCGTGCGGGCGCGGGATCACCATCACGTGCCCCGAGTTGTACGGGAAACGGTTCAGGCAGGTGAAGGCGTGCGCAGACCGGTGCACCACGAGGTTGGCGCGATCCTCCGTCGCCGGCGCCGCGAGGAACTCGCAGAAGATGCAGCCCTTCGGCTTCTCGCTGCGGATGTACTCCATCCGCCAGGGTGCCCAGAGGGGCTGGTTCATCGGCCGGCCCTCCGCCGCGCTACCGCGCCAGGAAGTAGATGCCCGGCTCCTGGGCGGCCTGGGCTTCGCGGGCGATGCGGGACCGGACCGCGTCCGCGGCGGCGCCGGCGGCCTCGCCCATGAACCGCTCGAGAAAGCGCGCCTTGTCGCCCGGAGGGTAGACGAGCTGCGGCTCGCCGGTGAGCTCGGCATCGGTCTTTGCGAGCTCGACCGCGTCGTAGAAGTTGCCGAGCTGGTCCACGAGCCCGAGCCGCAGCGCCTCCTTACCGGAGATGACCCGGCCGTCGGCCACCGGCCGGATCTCCGCCACGGGCTTCTTCCGCCCCTCGGCCACCGCGGTCACGAACTGCTCGTACACACCGTTGATGAGCGCCTGCCAGTAGGCCCGGTCCTCGGGGGTCATGTCGCGGAACGGGTTGCCGGCGTCCTTGAGCGCCCCGCTCTTCACGGTCTCCATCTTGATGTCGAACCGCTCCGCGAGGCCCTTGAGGTTCGGGAACTGGCTGATGACGCCGATCGAGCCGGTGAGCGTCCCCGGCGTGGCGACGATCTTCGGGCACGCCACCGCGACGTAGTAGCCGCCGGACGCCGCCAGGTCGCCCATCGAGCAGACGACGGTCTTCTTCGCGGCGAGGCGCTTCACCTCGTCGTGGATCTCCTGGCTCGTCCCCACCGCACCGCCGGGCGAGTCGATCCGGATGACGACCGCCTTGAGGCCGTCGTCCTCCTCGAAGGACCGGAGCTGCTTCAGGACCTTGGTGCCGTCGAGCCCGCCCGCCCCGGTGCCGATGGGCCCGTTGATCTCGATGATGCCGATCCGGGGGCCGCCCGCGATCCGGGGCGTTTCCCCCCGGACGGCGCCGTACGCGAGGAGCAGGAAGCCGAAGAACACCAGGAACAGGCCTCCGAACACGAAGGCGACGATCCCCGTCGCCAGGCGATCGCGCCGCGGCGGCGACGGGGGCGGCATCACGACCGCCGGCGGCGCCGCCGACCAGCCGGGCGACGGCTGGGAGGACCACCCGGGCGACGAGCTCGGGGCCGGGCTCCAACCCGGGGGAGCGGACGGCGAGGAGGCCGGGGTCGGCTCGGCGCGCGGCTGCACCGGCGTGGTCGGAAGGGGCTCGTTCGGGTCAGACGGGTTCATGGGTAGGGTCAGGTAAACATGCGGGGGGGCCACCCGCAACCGGGAAGCCGGATGGCCCTCATCGTCCTCCAGAAAGGCGAACGGGCGGTGCGCCTCGCGCACCGCCCGCCCGATCCATGAGATCCGCTCGCCCTGAGCCCTTCGACTCCGGGCAGGCGGAGTCGAAGGGCCCTACTTCCGGCGGTTGAACTTCTCCATGAGGTCGCCGAGGCGGGCGCGGCCGTCGCCCTGTCGGCGCAGGTACTCGCGGTAGTCGTCCTCGCCGCCGTCGCGGTTGAGCTGCTTGATCGAGAGCGCGACCTTCCGGTCCTGGAGGTCCATGTCGATGACCTTCACGTCGACCTCGTCGCCCTCCTTCACCACGTCGCGCGGGTTCTCGACGCGCTCGTCCCGCATCTCGGACACGTGGACGAGACCCTCGATGCCGGGCTCGATCTCCACGAACGCGCCGAAGTCGGTGACCTTCGTCACCTTGCCCTTCACGCGCGCGCCCACCGGGTGCCGCTCGGCGAGCGTGGTCCAGGGATCGACGTGGAGCTGCTTGAGGCCGAGGCTGAACCGCTCGTTCTCGACGTCGATGTTGAGGACGACCGCCTCGACGACGTCACCCTTCTTGTACTTCTCGCCCGGGTGCTTGATGCGCTCGGTCCAGGAGATGTCGGACACGTGGACGAGGCCGTCGATCCCCTCCTCGACGCCGACGAAGATGCCGAAGTCGGTGACGTTGCGGACCTCGCCGCGGATGACCGAGCCGATGGGGTACTTGTCCTCGAGCAGCGTCCAGGGGTTCGCCTCGATCTGCTTCATGCCGAGGCTGATCCTCTTGGCCTTCGGATCTATGTCGAGCACCACCGCCTCGACCTGCGTGCCGACCTCGACGAGCTTCGACGGGTGCTTCACCCGCTTCGTCCAGCTCATCTCTGAGACGTGCACCAGACCCTCGACGCCCTGCTCCAGCTCGATGAAGGCGCCGTAGTCGGTGAGGGACACGACCTTGCCCTTGACGCGCGTGCCGATCGGATACTTCTCGTCGGCGCGGTGCCACGGGTCCTCCTGGATCTGCTTGAGGCCCAGGCTGACGCGCTCGCTGGCGGGGTCGAACTTGAGGACGATGACGCGGACCTCCTGCCCGACCTCGAACATCTCCGAGGGGTGGCCGATGCGGCCCCAGCTCATGTCGGTCACGTGGAGCAGACCGTCGATCCCGCCCAGGTCGATGAAGGCGCCGTAGTCGGTGAGGTTCTTGACCACGCCCTTGAGGATCGCGCCCTCGCGGAGGTTCTTCAGCGTCTCCTTCTTCAGCTCCTCGCGCTCCTTCTCCAGGAGCACGCGGCGCGAGAGGACGATGATTCCGCGCTTCTTGTTGAACTTGATGACCTTGAACTTGAACTTCTCGCCGATGAGCTTGTCCAGGTTGCGAACCGGGCGGATGTCCACCTGCGAGCCGGGGAGGAACGCCTTCTCGCCGATGTCGACGGAGAGGCCGCCCTTCACCCGGCCGACGATCACGCCCTCGACGAGCTCGTCGCGCTCGCACGCGGCAGAGATCTCGTCCCAGATGCGCATCTTGTCGGCCTTCTCCTTGGAGAGGACGACCATGCCCGTGTCGTTCTCGCGGGACTCGACGAGCACCTCGACCCGATCGCCCACCTTCACGGCGGGTTCACCGCCGGGCTGGGTCATGAACTCGTTCATCTGCACCTGGCCCTCGGACTTGTAGCCGATGTCGATGACGGCGTAGTCCTTGGTCAGCTGGATGACGGTGCCGCTGACGACCTTTCCCTCCTCGATGAAGCCGGCCTTCGCCTCGCTCTCGGCGAACAGGGTGGCGAAGTCCTCGGTCTCCACGTCGGGCGTACGGATAGTCTGGTTCTCCATTCGGGTTGCCGACCTTTTCTTCGGGAAGCGCCGGGTCCAGGCGGGACCGCGCCGTTCACGGCAGCGGAGGTGAGGACGCCGGCGTTGCCACTGCTGCCCCCTGGTCAGTTGCGCGCCGGGCCCCGGGGATCGAGGGACAGTGGCGCGTGCCGGGTAAGCCCCGGCGGACGTTCCGGGAATTCCGGAACGCGCAAGCTACACGGCCGAGATCGCGTGGTCAAGGCGTGTCGGGCGGCCGTCTACAGACCGCGGAGCCAACCGGCCACCCCTTCGACCACCCAGTCGGGCGTCGACGCTCCCGCCGAGAGACCCACCACGCGGCACCCCTCGAACCACGAGGGCAGGAGCTCGGCCTCGGTCTCGACGTGCCACGTGCGGGGCTGGATCGCGCGGCAGATCTCCGCGAGGTGCCGGGTGTTGGCACTGTTCTTCCCCCCGACCACGACCACCGCGTCCACCTCGCCGGCCAGGGAGCGGGCGTCGGCCTGCCGCTCCTCGGTGTCGTTGCAGATGGTGTTCACCGCCCGGACCTCCATGTGCCGGAGGGCGAGCTGACCCACCACGCGCTCGAAGTCGGCGCCCACGCAGGTGGTCTGGACGAGGACGGCGACCTTCTTGGCCTTGAACTCCGGGACGGGCGCACCGGGCTTCACGACGGTGACCGGGCCGGAGGCGTACGAGACGACGCCCTTGATCTCGGCGTGGTTCTCGTCGCCTACGACCACCAGGTGGTAGCCCTCGGCCGAGAGCCGCCGGGCCATCGCCTGCGGGAAGATCACGTAAGGGCAGGTGCCGTCCACCACCGTGAGCCCCCGTCCCCGCGCCCGCTCGAGCTCCTCGCGGACGGCGCCGTGGGTCCGCACGACGACCGTGGTCCCGTCCGGAATCTCGGCGACCGAGCGCACCGTCCCGACGCCACGCTGCTCGAAGCGCGCCACCGCCTGGGGGTTGTGGATGATGGGGCCGAGCGTCACGACGGGCCCGACGGCCTCGTCCGCGACCTCGATCACCTTCTCGACGGTGCGCCGCACGCCCCAGCAGAAGCCTGCGGTCCTCGCGATCTTCACGTCCACGCGCGGCCCAATATAAAGACGCACCCGGGCGTGGGCTACGTCTTCTCCCCCACGAACTTCTCCCGCTCGTCCCTGAAGAGAAGGTTGAACGTCGTGAGCGAGCCGTAGCAGCGCGTCACGTACTGCTGCATCTCCACCTTCTCCGCGTCCGACAGCTTCTCGTGCCCGTTGATCTTCTGCTCGAGCACGCGGAGGCGGTCGCGGATCATCACGACCTTGTGGAACAGGCTGTCGAGCGGGATCTCCTTTGCCTGCGTGGCGGGGTCGCCGGGCTTGAGCAGCATGGTCCCCCCCTCCCAGCGAGGCGCGAGCTTCACGGGCGCGCCCTCCTCGGCGAGCGCCTCGCGGATGGCCTGGGCGAACTCTTCGCGGGTCATGGTTGCCAGATCCTCCGGCAGGGGTTCGGTGCGAGGCGGTGCGGCCGCCGTTTCGGGAGCGTCCGGCGCGTCCGCGCGGCGGACGACGGGGCCGGCGGTGCGGCGGGCGCGGTGGCGAGCGGGTTCGGGGGGCGGAACGGAGGGGACCGCCTCGTCCCGGGAGAGGTACCGCTCGCAGCGCGGGGCGGTGCCCGGGAAGTCGCCGGTCCGGACCCCGAGCCGGCAGGGCCCGACCGGCCCCCGCTCGTCCTCGAGAATGGGCCGCCACAGCCGGCACGTCCCGCACTCCTTCGGGCCGTAGCTGCGGACCTCGCCCTGTCCGTTCACCCGTGGTCCCCCGTCATCGCCGCCTCGGCGGCGGCCATCCGGGCGACGACCGCGGCTGCGAGGTGCTCCACCACGGCCTCGAGCGCGAGCCCGGTCGTGTCCACCTGGGCGGCATCCGCCGCCGGACGAAGCGGCGCGACCGCACGCTGGGAGTCGTCGCGATCGCGCTTCTGCTGCTCCGCGAGGACCTCCTCGAAGGTGGTGGTCGCGCCCTTCGCCTGGAGCTCGGCGTGGCGGCGTCGGGCCCGCTCCTCCGGCGAGGCGGTGAGGAAGAACTTGGCGTCGGCGTCCGGGAAGACCACCGTCCCGATGTCCCGCCCCTCGAGCACGGAGCCGCGGTTCTCGTGCGCGAGCGCGAGCCGGCGCTGCAGCTCCAGGAGCCCCGCCCGCACCACCGGGCGGGCCGAGACCGCGCTCGCCCCGAGCGACATCGGCGGCGTCCGGATCTCCGCCGAGACGTCCTCCTCCCCGAGCAGCACGCGCTGCGGCTCATCCGCGCGGACCGGCGGGGCGAAGCGGATGCGGAGGCCGGGCAGGAGCGCCTCGAGCGCGCCGTCGTCGTCGTAGGCGACGCCGGCGCGGCGGGCCGCCAGCGCCACGGTCCGGTAGATCGCCCCGGTGTCCACCATCGCGAACCCGAGCCGCGCCGCGAGCAGCCGCGCTGCGCTCGACTTGCCGGCGCCCGCCGGCCCATCCACCGCGACGATGAACGGTCGCGTGCGGGTCATGACCGCGCGAGCACCCGCCCGAGCGCCGCCAGGCACTTCTCGTTCTCGGCCGGAAGACCGATCGAGATCCGCTGCGCGTTGGGGAAGCCGTAGCCTGCCATCGGACGGAGCACGACCGCCTCGCGCAGCATGTCCTCGAAGAGCTGCTTCGCGGACCGGCCCGGGAAGTCGGCGAGGAGGAAGTTGCCCTGCGAGGGGATCACCGTCGCGCCGAGCTTCTCCAGCCCGGCGGCGAGGAAGGGCCGCTGCTCGAGCACGAGCGCCCGGCTGCGCGCCACGTGCTCGACGTCGGAGAGGGCGGCCGCCGCGGCGACCTGGGCGACGTGGTTCACGTTGAAGGGCGCGCGCACCCGGTCGACGTACTCGACCAGGTCCGGGCGGGCCAGCCCGTAGCCGACCCGCAGGCCGGCGAGGCCGTAGATCTTCGAGAACGTCCGGAGGACGACGAGGTTCGGGTACTTCTTCCGGAGCGCGAGCGAGTCCTGGTAGCCGGGCGCGTCCACGTACTCGGCATACGCCTCGTCGAGCACCACCAGCGTGTCCTTGGGGGCGGCATCGAGGAGCGGGAGGAGGTCCTTCTCGGGGAAGCAGGAGCCGGTCGGGTTGTCCGGGTTGGCGAGGAACACGACCTTGGTCTTGCGCGTGAGGAGCTTCTTGAGCGCCTCGAGGTCGTAGAAGAAGCGCGCCTTCATCGGCGCTTCCATGAAGGTGCGGCCGTGCGCGTTCGCCGCAAGCTTGTAGGCGATGAAGCTCTGGGCCGAGGCGAGCACCTCCTCTCCGTCGAGGACGAACGTGCGGACGAGGAGCTCGATGAGCTCGTTCGACCCGTTTCCGACGAAGATCTCCTCCGGCCCGACACCGTGGTGCGCGGCGAGCGCCCGGTGGAGCGAGAAGGCGGAGCCGTCCGGATACAGGTTCACCTGCGTCAGGGCATCGCGTGCGGCGGCGATCGCGCGCGGCGACGGGCCGAGTGGGTTCTCGTTCGAGGCGAGCTTCGCCACGTTCGAGACGCCGTACTCGCGCTCGACCTCCTCGATGGGCTTGCCGGGGACGTAGGGCTGGAGCGAGGCGACGTTGGGGGGGACGAGAGCCATGGGCGGACGTTTATACCCCGCGCCCCCGAGGGTTGGCGACTGCGGCAGGAGGGAGCGCCCCCTCCCGCCTCAGCGCTCCTCGACGAACACGCCCATCGAGCGGAACCGGCGGTAGCGATCCTCGACGAGCTCGGGGCCGGAGAGGCGCCGGAGCTGGGAGAGGTGCTTTCGGAGCGCCTCGCCCACGTTCTTCGCGGTGAGCGCGACGTCGCGGTGGGCGCCGCCCGGCGCCTCGCGGATGAGCTCGTCGGTGATCCCGAAGCCCGCCAGGTCGTGCGCGGTGAGCCGGAGCGCGTCGGCGGACTTCTCGGCCTTGGTCGGGTCGCGGTAGAGGATCGCGCTGCAGCTCTCCGGGGAGATCACCGAGTAGATCGAGTACTCGAGCATGAGCACGCGGTTCGCGACGCCGAGGGCCAGCGCGCCCCCCGAGCCGCCCTCGCCGGTGACCACCGCCACCACCGGCACCGGCAAGGAGGCCATCACCTCGAGGTTCACCGCGATGGCCTCGGCCTGGCCGCGCTCCTCGGCGCCGATCCCGGGGTACGCGCCCGGCGTGTCGATGAAGGTGATGACCTGCCTCCCGAAGCGGGCGGCGAGGTCGAACAGCCGCCGCGCCTTCCGGTATCCCTCCGGCCGCGGCATGCCGAAGTTCCGGAGCATGTTCTCCTTCGTGCTCCGGCCCTTCTGGTGGCCCATCACCACCACCGGCTCGCCGTCGAAGCGGGCGAGGCCGCCGACGATCGAGCGATCGGCGGCGAACCGCCGGTCGCCCTCGATCTCGAAGAAGTCGGTGAAGAGGCGCTCCAGATAGTCGAGCGTGTACGGACGGTGGGGGTGCCGCGCGAGCTGGACCGTCTGCCAGCGATCGAGGTCGCTGAAGATCTGGTCCTGGAGGCGCTGGGCCCTCTTCTCGAGCTTCTGGATCTCCTCGCTGAAGTTCCCGTGGGCGGCGCCGGAGAGCTCCTTCAACTCGGCAATCTTCGCCTCGAGCGCGAGCAGCGGGCGCTCGAACTCGAGCGCATAAGCGAGCTTTGCCACGGGCGGGCTTATAGCACGGCGAGCCCAGGCCGCCGCGGTCCCGGGTCAGGCCCGATCGACGCAGCGCGCAAGGACCTCGAGGTCCCACGGCGGCCGGATCCATCGGACGCCGGGCTCCTTGCGCAGCCAGATCACCTGCCTCCGCGCGTACCGTCGGTGCGCCACCTGGATCCGCCGCACCGCCTCGGCCTGCGACAGCTCCCCCCGCAGGACGGCGGCCGACTCCGCGTACCCGATCGGAACGCGCGCGGGGAGCGCGCCGCCGAAGCGCGCGAGGAGGCGCTCGGTCTCGTCGAGGAGCCCGCGCTCGAACATCGCCGGGACACGCGTGTCGATCCGCGCGTGCAGCTCCGGGCGCGGGAGGTCGAGCGCGAGGATCGTCGCGCGGTAGCGCTCCTCCCGGAACCGGTGCGCGGCGTGGAGATCCGAGGGGCGCGCCCCGCCCGCGGCGATCTCCAGCGCCCGCACGATCCGCACGAGGTCGTTCGGACGGATCCGGGCGGCGGCCCCGGGATCGACCTCCGCGAGCCGCGCGTGCAGCGCCGGGCGCCCCAGACGCTCCGCCTCTTCCTCGAGCATCGCGCGGAGCTCGGGGTCCCGCCCCGGCGCCTCGACGACGCCATGGAGGAGCGCGCGCAGGTAGAGCCCGGTCCCGCCGGTGACGACGGGGAGCCGCCCCCGTGCGGCGATCACCGCGATCGCCTCGTCGGCGAGCGCGGCCCAGCGCACCGCGTCCATCTCCTCGCCGGGGCCGACCACGTCGAGGAGGTGATGCGGGACCGCGGCCCGCTCCTCGGCCGTCGGCTTCGCCGTCCCCGCGTCGAGGCCGCGGTACACCTGCTGCGAGTCGGCGTTCACGATCTCGCCGCCGAGCCGGCGCGCGAGATCGATCGCGAGCGCGCTCTTGCCCGACGCGGTCGGGCCGGCGACGACCACGATGACGTGGCCCGGCGCGCAGCGGGCGCGGACGCGGGCGCCGGAGGAGAACGAGGGCATCGGCCCTCATCTACGCGGGGCGGCGGCGGCCGGTCAACCGGCGCGCCCGGCTCGCCGCGCCGCGGCTATGATGCCGCCGCCCGGAGCCCTCCTTGCGCCCCCACAGCACCGCCCTCCTCCTCGTCTTCTTCATCATCCTGCTCGACGTGATGGGGCTCACCTTGCTGTTCCCGGTGGGCACCTTCATCATCCAGCGCTACAGCGACGACGCGATCCACGTCGCCCTGCTCCACACGATCTACGCGGCGAGCCAGTTCTCCGCGGCGCCGGCGCTCGGGTACGTCTCGGACCGCGTCGGGCGGCGGCCCGTGATCCTGGCCTGCGTCTTCGGCCAGGCGGCCGGGTACGTGCTCTTCGGCCTGGGCGGCGCGCTCTGGATCCTCTTCCTGGCGCGCGGCATCGGAGGGATCACCGGGGGCAGCATCTCCACCGCGACCGCGTACATCGCCGACGTATCGCGGCCGGAGGATCGCCCCCGGAACTTCACCCTGGTCGGGATCGCCTGGGGAGTCGGTCTCGTGATCGGGCCCGCGCTCGGGGCGGCCGCCGGTGAGAAGCTGCTCGAGCTCCCGGCGTACATCGCCGCCGGGCTGTCGCTGGCGAGCGCGGGGCTCTGCTGGTTCCGGCTCCCCGAATCGCTGCCGCCGGAGCGCCGCGACCGCTCGGCGTTTCGGCTCGCCTCGCTCAACCCGTTCGGCTCCGTGCTCCGGACCTTCCGGCGGCCGGAGTTCGTGCTTCCGCTCCTGGCGCTCTGCCTCTTCAACTTCGCCTTCCAGGGTATCAACTCGATGGAGGCCCTGTACCTCATCCAGCGGTTCGGCGCCGAGCCCTGGCACCTGGGGCTCCTCATGGTCTGCGTGGGCGTGGTGATCGCGGTCGTGCAGGGCTTCGGCGTCCGCAGGCTCATCCCGCGGCACGGCGAGAAGCGCACGGCGGTGGTCGCGCTCTCGCTCCAGGGGGCCGCGGCGGCAGGGGCCCTGCTCGCGCCGAGCCTGGTCGTCATCTTCCCCGTGATCCTGTTCCGGAACGCGGCCAGCGGTTTCGTCTTCCCCTCGCTCGGCGGGCTCGTCTCGATGCAAGCCCGCGACGAGGAGCAGGGCCAGCTCATGGGCGTCACGACCGCGCTCGCGAGCCTCATGAGCGCCCTCGGCCCGGCCGCGTCGGGCGCCGTGCACGAGCGAGTCTTCCCGGGCGCGGCCTACGTGCTCGGGGCCGTGCTCATCGGCGCGGCGGCGATCCTGGCCGGCCGCCTTCGCGTGCGGGCTTGAGCCCCAGCTCCTTTCGCACCGCGGAGCGCACGGCGGCCTACTTCGTCACCCGGGCGGCGAGCTCGTCCAGGGCGACCGGCGTCTCCTCCCGCGTCGCCATGTCCTTCATCTTCGCCTGCCCGCTCCGGACCTCGTTGCCGCCGAGGACCACGGCGTACCGGGCCCCCACGCGCTCCGCCTGTTTGAACTGCGCCTTCATCTTCCCGCCGCGCGGGTCGAGGTCGCAGGCGATCCCGGCACGGCGCAGCTCGGCCGCGCGCCGGAGGCCCTCCATCGCTCCCTCCGCGTCGGCGCTGATGAAGAAGACGGCGGGAGCGCGCGCGGGCACGGCACGACCGAGCTTCTCCAGCACCATCGCGAGCCGCTCCTGCCCGAGCGCGAACCCGACGCCCGGGGTGGGCGGTCCGCCCAGCGTCTCGACCAGCCGATCGTACCGCCCGCCACCGGCCAGGGCCGACTGCGAGCCGAGCGCGTCGCTCGAGAGCTCGAACGCGGTTCGGACGTAGTAATCGAGCCCGCGGACGAGCCGCCCGTCCACCGTGTACTCCACCCCGAGCGCCGCGAGCCCTTCCTTCACGCGGTCGAAGTGGGCGCGGCAGCCGTCGCAGAGCCGCTCGAGGAGGCGCGGCGCCTTCTGCAGCACCGGCTGGCAGCCCTCCACCTTGCAATCGAGCACGCGGAGCGGGTTCCGCTCGATCCGATCGTTGCAGTCCGGGCACAGCGCGCCCTTGCTCGCGACGAGGTACTCCTTCAGCTCCGCGACGTAGGCCGGCCTGCACGCCGAGTCACCCACCGAGTTGATCCGGAGCTGGGCGGTGACGCCCAGCCGGCGGAAGTAGTCCGCCAGCATCGCGATCTGCTCGGCGTCGAGGTCCGGCTCCGCGATCCCGAAGGCCTCGCAGCCGATCTGGTGAAACTGGCGGTAGCGACCCTTCTGCGGCCGCTCGCGCCGGAACATCGGGCCCATGTAGAACCATTTCTGCGGACCCTCGACGTACGCGCCGTGCTCGATGAAGGCGCGCACGACGCCGGCGGTGCCCTCGGGACGGAGCGCGAGCAGCGCCTCACCCTTGTCCTCGAAAGCGTACATCTCCTTGTTGACGATGTCGGTCGCCTCTCCCACGCCGCGGGCGAAGAGCAACGCGGGCTCGACGGCCGGCGTCCGGATCTCCCGGTACCCGTACAGCGCGAACACCTCGCGCGCGACCGCCTCCATCTCCTGCCAGCGCCCCACCTCGGCCGGCAGGACGTCGTTCATCCCCTTCACACCATTGATCTTCACGGCGGCGTAGATACCAGGAACCGGCCGGCGGTGCACGCTTCGGGGTCGGGCTCGCGAGGCTACCGGATCTGGATCCCGTAGATCGTCCCGACCCTCGGCCCGACGACCCGTCCCGCGATGCCGGGACGCGCCCGGCGGCTACGTCCCCGTGCCGATGGCCTCCCCCACCCGTACCCGCACGCCCGGCGCGAGCTGCGGGTCGAGCGTCACGCGCCCGGGTTCGAAGACCAGGATCACCGTGGAGCCCATCTCGAAGGCGCCCAGCTCCTGGCCCTTCTCGACGGGGATCGCCGGCTCGTAGTCGCGCGCGGCCACGCGGGCGCGGCGGAGATTGGTGAGCGGGACCGTGGGGTCGTAGTACGCGCGTACGCGGCCCACGATCGTCGCCCCGACCGCGACCACGGCGCAGGCGCCGGCGGGCGTCGCGAGCACCGTGACGAGCCGCTCGTTCATGGTGAAGAGCCCCGGCACCCCTCGCACCGAGGCGGGGTTCACGGGCCAGAGCCGGCCCGGCACGTAGCGGTACCCGGTGACCGCGCCGCCCAGCGGGAAGTGGATGCGGTGGTAGTCGCGCGGGGAGAGATAGACGGTCGCATAGGCACCGCCCTCGAGCCGCCGGGCGAGGGCCTCGTCGCCGAGGAGCGCCGCGAGGCCGTAGTCGATCCCCTTCGCCTGCACGAGCCGGCCGGCGGCCGTAACGCCCACCTCCGAGACCGCGCCGTCGACCGGCGAGACGACCACGCCCTCGCCGGGAGCGATGGGCCGGAGGCCGGGCCGGAGCGGCCGGGCGAAGAACTCGCCGAAGGACCGGTACGCGTCGATCCCGGCGCACTCGGAGAGGTCGATCCCGTAGCGCGCCGCGAAGGCGCGGATGGCGAGCCGCCGGATCCCCGCCGGGGCCTGCCAGCGCGTGAGCGCGCCGACGAGCCGGGAGAGGCCGTTCTTGGGGAGGAGGCGGAGAGCGCCGAGGAAGAAGCGATCGTTCATGGCGGCGGCGGAGTGTAGATCGTCGCGCCCGCCGGCGCAGGTTAGGATGCGACCGTGCGGCTCGCCCTCGTCTCCGATACCCACGGGCTCAGCGATCCCAAGCTCCCCGCGCTCTTCGAGGGGTGCGAGCGCGTGCTCCACGCCGGCGACATCGTCACGACCCCGATCCTCGACGTGCTGGCGCGGATCGCGCCGGTCACGGCGGTCCGGGGCAACAACGACATCGCGCCTTCATTCGAAGGGCTTCCCGAGACGGTCTGCCTCACGGCCGGCCAGCTGCGCCTCCTCATGATCCACGACCTCGGCGACCGGGGGCGGCCGAAGCCGCGCGGGGCCGCGGCCCTCGCCCGGGACAGGCCGCACGTCGTGGTCCACGGGCACTCGCACCGGCCCGGCGCGACGCTGCTCGGCGGACGCCTCTTCGTGAACCCCGGCAGCGCGGGCCCGCGCCGGTTCACGCTCCCGCGGACCGCCGCCATCCTGACCGTCTCCGGGCGGCGGGCGCACGTCGCGTTCTTCGAGCTCTCCGGCGAGAAGCCCGTCCCCCACGGCGCGCCTTTCGAGGCCGAGCTCTGATCCTCCGCGTCCCGAGAGCGCTCCGCCTCCCGCCCGCGGACCGGACGCTCCGGACCGTGGGGTTCGACGACGCCCCGTTCCGGCGCGGCGCCCGCGGCGATGTGGGCCTCGCCGGCGTCGTCTGCGCGGGCACCCGGTTCGAGGGGCTGCTCTGGGGGGGCGTGCGCCAGGACGGCTGGAACGCGACCGACACGCTCGTCCGGCTCCTCTCCGGGAGCAAGTTCCTCCCCCAGGTGCACCTCGTCCTCCTGGACGGAATCGCCTTCGGCGGCCTCAACGTCGTGGATCTCCCGCGCCTCGCCGACGCGCTCTCGCGCCCGTGCCTGGCGGTGATGCGCCGTCCTCCGGACCTCGCCGCGCTCGAGGCCGCGGTGCGGCGGCTTCCGCGGGCCGAGGCACGACTCGCGCTCCTCCGGCGCGCCGGCCCCATTCACCGGCTCGGCGGGTTCCTGTTCCAGGTGCAGGGCGCGAGCCCCGGAGAAGCCGCCGCGGCCCTGGCGCGCGTGACCGACCGCGGCGCCGTCCCCGAACCGCTGCGGCTCGCTCACCTCGTGGGCGCGGCCTTCCGGACGGGGCAGAGTGGCCACCGGGCGTGACGCGATGGCGCGATCCGTGCCCGCGGGACCCTCCCCTGCTACATTCGTCCTGTCGTGTGCCGCCTGTTCGGCCAGCACGCCCACCCGGGCTTCGATCTCTCCGAGCCGCTCTGCAGCGCCGAGAACGCGCTCCGCTTCCAGTCGCACCGCCACCCGCACGGCTGGGGGATCGGATGGTACGAGAACGGCTCTCCGCTCGTCCGCCGCGGGATCCTGCCGGCGCACTCCGATGATGCCTTCGCCGCCGCGGGTCGGGAGATCCGCGCGCCCGTGGTGGTGGCCCACGTCCGCGAGGCGAGCGTGGGGCCGGTGCTCCCGGAGAACTGCCACCCCTTCCACTGGGACCGATGGCTCTTCGCCCACAACGGCACGATCGCCCGCTTCGAGCGCGAGCCGGAGATCCGGGCCGCGATCGAGGCCGAGATCGACCCGGACCTGCGCTCCTTCCACGGCGACACCGACAGCGAGCGCTGCTTCCGGCTGTTCCTGACGCGCCTCCGCGCGCGTGCGCGCGGCCTCTCCGCCGCCGGCCTGGAGGACGTGCGCCGGGCGTTCGCGGAGACGACCGAGGCGATCGTGCGGATCGCCGACGCGGAGCCGGCCCCGAAGCCCACCTCGCTCACGTTCCTCGTCTCGGACGGCCGGCTTCTCGCCGCCTGCCGCCTGCGCCGCACGCTCCACCTCTCGGCCGCCTCCGGCGCCCGGCACGCCTTCGTGATCGCCAGCGAGCGGATCGGGCGCGCGCCGTGGACCGAGGTGCCCGAGGGAGGATTCGTCGGGACGGAGGACGGGATCAGCG
>JAEZXM010000290.1 GCA_023419875.1 Pseudomonadota bacterium
GCCCACGGCACCGCCGCCCGTGTCGCCGGCCCCCGCGCCGCCCGCGTCGCCCGCCCCGCCGCCGGTCTCCCCGGCGCCCGTTCCGCCGCCGGAGGAGCCTTCGCCTCCGCCCTTCGGACACGCCAGCGTGCCCGAGGCCAGCAGCGCGGCGAGCGCCGCCCTGAGCCACCACTTCCTGATCGAGACCATCGCGTTCCCCTCCGTGACGATGAACGTCCGGAGGGAAGCTAAGCCCCGCCCGGCCGCGAGCGGCACCCCCCTCACTCGCCGCCGGTGGAGGGACGAGCGTGCGGGCCCCGTCACCTCGGCTGGACCGGGGGCGGCTTCGGCGGAAGCTCGGCGCGTTGCAGCGCGGCCCGCGCCGCGCGGAGCCAGCCCGCATTCTTCGAGACCACGTCCTCGCGCGTCGTCGCGTAGGGCTCGTCCGGCCGCACCGGGCGGTTCTCGAACGCGTACTCCTCGAAGAACCGCTCCGCCGCGACCTGCTTTGCCCCGATCGACGCGTCGGTCTGGACGCCCATGGCGGCGTTGGGGATCGAGATGCCGATCCAGCCGGCCTGGTCCGCCCAGCGCGCGCTCTGCCCCCGGGTCTCCTGCTGGCTCGCGCCGGCGCCCTCCGTCGGACCGCCCACGAGCAGGGCGCGATGGCCGCGCTTCAGGATGGCCGCGAGCCGGTCGCAGGCGCTCATGCAGCCCGGCGCGACGAGCGCCACCACGCGCCCCGGGAAGCCCAGCTCCTCGTTCGGTGTGAGCGGAGGCTCGAGGAAGGCGGGCGTGAACTCGGTCCGGGCGCGGCGCGCGTCGCGAATGGCCATGAGGATCCGCTCGGGCTCGGACGGAACGCGGCCCGGGGCCTGCTGGGAGGCGGCGCCGAGCATCGGGGAGCGCGCCTCGTACACCTTCTCGTTCTGGACGGTGGCGCGGAGCACCAGCGCTCCGCCCGGCGAGAGGCTCGACCTCGGCGTGAGCAGGGCCGCGAGCGCGGAGGAGTGCGAGAGGTACCCGCCCTCGTTCTGGCGGAGGTCGAGGATCAGGTCCTGGCCGCGCTCGGCGCAGCCGCGCAGGAACCCGCGCAGCACGTCCATGTAGGGCCGCTTGCCGCCCTTCCCGTTGAGGCCGTGCGTGTGGAAGCTGAGGAGCTGCGCGTAGCAGGCCGCGGGGCCGTCGGCGGCGGCCTCGCCCAGGCGGGCCGCGAGCTGGCCGCCGTCGCCGCGGTACACCTCGAGCTCCTCCGCGTCCGCGGGCGCGACCACCGGGTCCCCCCGGAGCAGGCCCTCGGAGGCGCCGCCGTCGCGGAACCAGGGCCCGCGCTTGGCAGACCTCCAGTCGATCCGCTCGCTCGTTCCGAGGCCGGTGCGCTTCAGGTACGCGGCGAGGAACGGGTGCTTTGCCGCGCCGGGCGCGATGAACCAGGGGACGACGACGGGCCGCAGCTCCTCGCCGGAGACGACGGTGAAGGTCGCCTCGAGTCGGTCCGGGTAGGCGAAGTCACGGCGGGTGAGCGCGTCCACCGCCCGCTCGATCCGGGCGCCGGCGGAGCTCCCCGGGACGGCCTGGGCGAGGTCGGCGATGGCGTCCGCGATCGAGCGTCCGTCGATCGCCACCACCTCGTCGCCGATCTCGAGGCGCTGATCCGGCCGGCGCGCGCTCTCCTCCTCGATCCACCGGGCGACGCCCGGATCGCGGTACGAGACGTACGCCTTGCCGTCGGCGGCGAGCGTCAGCCGGACGCCCAGCGACACCACCGGCAGCGAGCGCGGCATCGCCATGAAGAGATGCCCATCCTCGAACGCCGCCACGCAGCGGCGGAAACGATCGAGGAAGCGCAGGGGATCGTCCTCGCGGTCGATCGCCCGCTCGGCCGCCACGCAGCCGTCCAGGTGACGGCGCGCGTCGAACGGCGGGCGCCCCTCGGCCGCGAGCAGCTTCGCCTTCTGGTGGAAGAAGACGTACCGCGCCTCCAGCGCGTCGCGGAGCTCGCAGGTGAGCCGGACGCGCTCGGCGCGGCTGCTCAGCGGGGTGGGGCCGCGGGGTTCGTCGTCGAGGCGCGCTTCGCGGCATCCGTCGGCGGAGAGGTCGGATGCCGCGGGCTCGGGTGTTTCCATGCCGGCGCCGGTGCCGGCGAGGGAGCCCTCCCCCGAGGAGCAAGCGGCGGCGGTGAGAAGGACGAGTGGGAGGATTGTCCTCATCGGAGGTCGGGGTACCACCGGACAAGGGAGCGTCCGGAGTCCACCCGACGAACGGCTCACGAGGGGACGAGAATTCCGGCGATGTGATGACTACGCGCGAAACGCGGATTCACGCGGGCGGGCGGGCGAGGGGACGGCTGGGGCTGAGGCCGCCGCTACCCGCGCCCCTCCACCCACCGCACCAGCTCCCGGAGCCCCTCGGTCATCGCGAGCTCCGTGAAGCGGACCTCGCGGCGCTCCGCGCCCTCTTCCACGGTGAGACGATACGTGAACCGATCGACGGCCGGCGCAGGTACGGTGAGCACCTCGGGCAGCGAGGCGAGCGCGGCTCCGGCCACGAGGCGCCGCAGCTCGGCCCGGTCCGAGCTTGCGAGGCTCGCCTCGTCCACCTCGAACCTGCGGGCCGCGCCGCCGAACCCGCCCGTGCGGTCGAGCTCGAGGCGCATCATGCCGCCTTCCTCCGCGCCGCCGCCCTCGACGCCTCGGCGGACACCCCCACCGTCTCCCATCCCTTCCTCACGGCGCGCGCCTCCGCCGCGCCGAAGAGCCGGTCGGCCGCGTGGACGGTGGCGAGCGCGGCATCCGAGAACTGGGCCCGCCGCGAGAGCAGATCGGTGAGGGCCAGGTACCAGATCGCGCCCGCCTTCTCCCAGGCGTTGCCGCCGAGCTCGCGGGCGGCGACGTAGAACGCGTGGTTGGGGATGCCGGAGAAGACGTGCACCCCGCCGTTGTCGTCGGGATAGTCCTCGGGCCGGTAGTCGCGGGCGTGCGCGACCTGGGGATCCTCGCCGAGGAGCGCGTTCTTGTACGCCTTCCCCGGCGCGACCAGCGACCGGACCGCCTGCTTCGGGTACTTCACCAGCAGTCCCTCGCCGATCCGCCAGCTCGCCTCCCTGGCCGTCTGCTTGCGCGCGCGCTGGAGCACGAGCGCGCCGAACACGTCGGCGAACGACTCGTGGAGCGCGCCGGGCTGGTCCTCGTAGTCGAAGGCGGCCTCGTAGCCGATGAGCCCGTGGGTGAGCTCGTGCCCGATGATGTCCACGTGGCGGGTGAAGGAGCCGAAGACCTTCCCGTCTCCGTCGCCGAACACCATCTGGCGTCCGTCCCAGAAGGCGTTCATGTACCCGCGTCCGAAGTGGACCGAGGCCTCGAGCCCGAGGCCGCGGCCGTCGAGGGAGTTCCGGCCGAGCGCGGCCAGGTAGAACCGGAACACCTCGCCGAGCCCCTCGTACGCGGCGTTCACCTCGGCGTCGCGGGACCGGCGGCCGCGCTCCTCCCGCACGATCGTGCCCGGGAGCTTCTCGCGCCGGCCGGCGTCGTAGATGGTGCGACGGAGGGTTCCCCGGGGCACCGCCCGCAGGAAGTCCGCGGTGGCGAGGCGCGCGCCGCGGAGCCGCTCGCTGAGGCGCACCGTGTCGAAGGCTGCGTTCCGGACCTGCCGGGTCGCGCACTCGGCCAGTCGCTTCATGACGTGGGGCGGGAGGATGGAACAGAACGTCGGCTTGGCTCGGCACATGTCTTTCGCCTCCGGTGGAACCCGAGCATCCCGGGCCCCGGCGCGGAGCGCAAACAAACGGACGGCGGCCACGCCGAGGGCGCGCCGCCGTCCCCTTTCCCCCCTCTTCCGTGCGCTACTCGGTGCCGGTCCCCGTCCCGGTGTCGCCCGTGGTGCCCGTCTCCATCCCGGTGTCGCCCGTCGTGCCGGTGTCCATCCCCGTGTCGCCGGTCGTGCCCGTGTCCATCCCGGTGTCACCCGTGGTGCCGGTGTCCATTCCCGTGTCGCCGGTCGTGCCGGTGTCCATCCCGGTTTCGCCCGTCGTGCCCGTGTCCATCCCCGTGTCGCCGGTCGTGCCCGTGTCCATCCCGGTGTCGCCCGTCGTGCCGGTATCCATCCCGGTTTCGCCGGTCGTGCCGGTATCCATCCCGGTTTCGCCCGTCGTACCGGTGTCCACTCCGGATTCACCGGTCGTGCCGGTGTCCATCTCCGTTTCTCCGGTGGTGCCGGTCTCCGCCTGGGGCTCGCCGACGGCGCCCGTCCCGGTGGTTGCGCCGCCCGCAGACCGCATCAGCATGAAGGCGCTCGCCTGGAGGGTCCCCTCCTGATCGGTGAACACCGCACGGACCCGGTCGCCCTCCTGGATCTGGTCCTTCGTGATCGACTTGCCCGCCTGCACGTACTTCGTGCTCTCGTCGATGGCGAACTCGTGCGACTGACCGGCCGAGTCCTTCACCGTGATCTTGTCCTCCTCCACGCTCTCGACCGTGACGAGGATGGACTCGGTCTTCCCCGCCGCCGCGCTCCCCTGCGACAGCTCGGTCGGGCCGGGGGTGCCGTCGTCTGCCACGCCGTCCGTCTCGAGCGGCTCGGTCTGGGCGCCCGTGTCCGCCGCGCCCGTGTCGCTCGCCTCGTCCTGCGCGAGGACCGTCCTGCCGGCGAGGAGGATCCCCGCCAGAATCATCCACTTCGCGAAGCTCATCGCCTGCCCCCCTGTTTCGGTCCCCGCGCTGGCGCCGCGCGCCCGCCACATGCAGGCCCGCCGCGACACGCTGGGGTGTGCCGGTGGAACCATGGGCGCTGGCCGATCGAGCGGCAAGGAACGAGGGAGCGCCTGCGCGGCGCGCCGCGCGGCCGCAGGAGAGCCGGAGGTTCGAGCGGTCTGTTACACGAGCACGACGCGGTTCCGGCCGGCCGCCTTGGCCGCGTACAGCGCCTGGTCGGCGCGCGAGACCACGGTCTCGGAGGTGTCCTCGCCCAGCGTGGTGGTGACACCGAGGCTCACCGTCGCCTGGATGACCAGGTCGTCGATCTCGAACGGGGTCCGCTCCACCATCTGCCGGACGCGATCCGCGGCGATGCGCGAGCTCTCGCCCGAGAGCCCCGGCCAGAGGATCAGGAACTCCTCGCCGCCGATCCGCCCGAACGAGTCCGAGGCGCGCGTGCTGGCGGTGACCCGCCTGACCAGCTCCTGCAGCACGCCGTCGCCCACCGTGTGACCGTGGGTGTCGTTGACCCGTTTGAAGTGGTCCATGTCGAGCACCGCGATCCCGAGCGGACGCCGATCGCGCTGCGCGAAGGAGATCTCGGCCAGGAGGCGCTCGGTGATGCCGCGCCGGTTGAGGCAGCCGGTGAGCGGGTCGGTGCGCGACTGCGCCCGGAACATCTCCTGCAGGCGGTAGAGCTCGGCCTGGAGGTCGACGATCCGCCGCCCGGCGCGCAGCCGGACGCGGAGTTCGTGCTGGTCGAACGGCTTCACCACGTAGTCGTCGGCTCCCGCCTCCATGCCGGCGACGATGTCGTGCCGCGCGCGCCGGGCGGTGAGCAGGAGCACGTAGGTGTACGGCGCGCCCGCCGCCTCGCGGGCCCGCACCCGGCGGCAGAGCTCGACCCCCTCGATCCCCGGCATCTCCCAGTCGATGAGGGCGAGGCTCGGGGCGTCCACCTCCTGCAGCCGGTTCCAGGCCTCCTCGCCGTTCGTCGCCTCGACGACATCGAAGCCCCATCCCGTCAGCGATGCGCGGAGCACCGCCCGGATCGTCGGACTGTCGTCTGCGACGAGCACTCTCATTCGCGGGGATTCCCGCTTTGCTAAGTACCACGTCGGGCGCGCATTGAACCCGGGGTTCGTTGCGGGTGCAAACGCACCCGGCACCTGCGTCCCTCGGCCGAGGGACCGCACCACGAACGCGTGGGGGAAGCAGGTTGACGGAGAGTCTACGTGGGCGCGCTCATTGCCCGCACACACATGTGCCCCGATCCTGCCCGGCCGGCGTGTGGCAGGCCCACTCCGTCCCGTCGCCGAGCGCGCGGAAACAGTCCTCCGCTGTCGCGCAGCCGTCCGCCGGGAGCATCCCGATGTACTCGGCCGAATAGGTCTCGGCGGGATTGGCGCGGCAGCTCCCGCGGGAAGCTAAAGCGATACACTTCGAGGTGGCGCCGGGCGAGAGGCAGGCGGGGGTCACCGACGGATCCTCGCAGGAGACGAAGCACCAATCCGCGCCCGGCTCGCAGACGCGCCGGGTCGAGCCGTCCGGGCGGCTGATCCGCACGCTCGTCACCTCGATCGCCGCGGGTCGCGTGTCGAGGTGGAGGACGGAAGGAGGCCGGGCGAGGTCGGCGATCGCGGCCAGCACCGGGCCGAAGGTCCGGGGCGGGTAGGCATCGCACACACTCCCCTCGACCACCTGCACGCCCGCGGCGCGGAACCTGTCGGCGAGCTCATGGAACCGCTCGCCCGCCGCGAGGGCGCCCGCGCAGACCGCCGCGGCGGGGGTGCAGATCGGGGCGACCGGACAGAGCGCCGTGCCGCTGCACGAGTCGGCGGGGGAGAACCCGCCGCCTGCGCAGGCGACGCCCGAGACGATGAAGGCCGCGGCGAGGTCCGCAGGGCCGTCCGACCGGACGAGCCCGGTGAAGTACGACGCGTAGTCACTCACCGGGACGTGCTGGCTGCCCTCGGTCCGCCGCTTGTCGAAGACGCAGCTGTCCGCACCCGGGGCGCTCGCCGCGTACACGAGAGGGCGCTCGGGCCTCGTCGAGCAGTCGTCCTCGTCGCCCACCCAGACGACGACCAGCTTCACGCCGGGGCGCGGCCAGCTCCCCGCCGGCACGCCGGGCTGCCGCCCGGACCGGGCCAGCTCCATGGCGAGCCGGCTCGCCTCGAGGTGCTGCTCCGCGCCGGGACCGCAGCTCCCCACCCGGACGTTCTCGCGGAAGTCCTGGACGAGCGCGGTGAGACGCGGATCGGGGCTCGGGCCTCCCCACGAGGACCAGTCGAGCGTCTTCTCGAAGTCGAGCACCGTCGCGTTCCCCGGCGCGGCGACGAAGGCGCCCCTGCCGTACGGCGCGCCCGCGACGGCCAGGCCTGGGGTGCAGTTTCCGGGGAAGTTGGTCGGGTAGCTCGTCTGGAGGTTCGCGCAGGCTCGCCCAGGGAAGCAGCCCGGGTTGGGCGCCGCGCACGCCGAGGCCGTGCAGCACCGGGTCTGCTCGCCGATCTTGATCGAGCCGCCCGTGCCGAAGACGTCGGCGGAGATGCAGAGCTGGCCCGCGGAGCACCCGGTCGAGGTGCCGGGCGTGCAGGCGGCGTCGGCGCAGGCGGACACCGCACAGCATCGCTCTCCGCCCCCGCTCGCCTGGCAATAGCTGCTGCTCGGGGGGGCGCTGAAGACGGCCGAGGTGGTGACCGCGATGCGGAAATCGATCGGGTCGAGCCCGCTCGCGACCCGGTCGGTGTTGGTCTGAACCATCCGCGTGATGAAGTCGCCGAAGCTCGCGGCGAGCCCGGCCTGCTTCGGCTCCATCGAGGTCGAGTCGTCCACCACGAAGAGGATGTCGGCGGCCGATGTCGCGGGGAGCTGCACCCGGGTCGCGCCGGGCTGGACCAGGCACTGCTGCATCGGGTCGAAGGTGTACTCCTGGCAGGCGGCGAGGAGCGCGACGACCAGGAGGGACGGCGTGCGGACGAGGTGGGGGCCCACGCCCGAACGTTTCCCCCTGGGGCGGCGGACGGCCAGGGCCCGGGGAAGGCTCGGGCCTCAGGCCCCGTCACTTCTCACCCGGTTCCCGCTCGGGCTCGCGCTCCGGCTCCGGCCACACCGGATCCGGGATCACCCCGTCCTGGAACTTCACCTTCCCCACGAGGACGCAGCCCTTCATGCCGGGCCGGCAGGTTGCGCCCGCCACCTTGTTGCAGCGCCCTTCCTGCTCGTGCGGGCAATTCCAGGACGACACGAGGTCAGCGTACCAGCGCGCGCCGCATCCGCGCGAGCGCCTCCTCCAGGGTGGCGCGCGTGCACCCGAAGTTGAGGCGCAGGAAGCCCCGGTAGGTGTCGCCCGGTCCGAAGTCCGCGCCCTCCGAGAGGCCGACCCCTGCGAGCTCCAGGTGGTGCTGCACGTTCTTGAGACCGAGGTCGCGCGCGTCGAGCCAGGCGAGGTAGGTGGCCTCGACGGGCGTCGTGCGGAGCCCGGGGATCTCGCTCACGGCCGCCAGCACCCGGTCCCGGTTCCCGCGCAGGTAGTCGATGAGCGCCGCGTGCCACTCCCAGCCGTCGCGCAGCGCCGCCTCGCAGGCCACGAGGCCGAGGGCATTCACGTGCGGTACGATCCCCTCCATCGCCCGCCGGAAACGCCCGCGCAGCCCGGGGTCCGGGATGATCGCGTAGGCGCACCCCAGGCCCGGCATGTTGAAGGTCTTCGACGGGGCCATGAGGGTGATCGAGCGCCGCGCGGCCTCGGGCGAGGTGGCCGCGAACGGCCGGTGCGGGACGTCGCGATCGAGCACGAGGCCGGCGTGGATCTCGTCCGAGCAGACGACGAGGTCATGCTTCTCGGCGATCGCCGCGAGGGACCGGAGCTCGCCCTCGTCCCACGCGCGGCCCACCGGGTTGTGCGGATGGCACAGGAGGAAGAGCTTCACCTCCCTGGTGAGCGCGGCCTCGACCGCGGCCAGGTCCCATTCCCAGCGCGTCGCGCCGCGGCGCAGGGGCGCGGTGACGAGCCGGGCGGGGGCGGAGAGGAACGGCGGGTAGATCGGCGTGGCGGTGAAGGCGACGCCCTCCACCGCGCGCGAGGCGACGTGCAGACCGCTGACGAGGCCGGGCAGCCAGATCAGCCACGCCGGATCCACGGCCCAGCCGTGCGCGCGGACGAGGTACTCGACCACGGCCTCGACGTGCGCGTGCCGGGGGGAGGCGTAGCCGAAGACCCCGTGCTCCACCCGGCGGCGCAGCGCCTCGACCACCGCGGGCGGCGCCGGGAAGTCCATGTCCGCGACCCAGAGCGGCAGCACGTCGCGGCCTGCGTAGCGGTTCCACTTGATGGAGTCGCCGCCGCGGCGGTCGGGCGACTGGTCGAAGTCGAAGGGCATGGGAAATGGGTAACACACGCGAGGCTCGATTTCTCACCGGGTCCGATCATGATGGCGCGACGCCCGCTTGACCGGATCCCCTCACCGCTCGTGGTTCGACAAGCTCACCACGAGCGGATCTGCAGGCCCCCCGCTCGCCCTGAGCCTGTCGAAGGGCGAGGGCTCCGCGTTCTCCCGCTCGTGGTTCGACAAGCTCACCACGAGCGGATCT
>JAEZXM010000329.1 GCA_023419875.1 Pseudomonadota bacterium
CGTCGAGACCGCTCCCACGTCCCTCGTGGTTCCGCCCGCCGACAGCGCCTCATCCGTCGTCGTCGCCCCGACCGCGGACCCTGCGCCCGCGAAGAAGGAGCCGGGCGACACGCCCGAATTCGACGCCCAGGGCTTGCCCATCCCCGGCACCATGAAGGGGACACGCCACACCCGCGCCGTGCGCGAGGCGACCGGCGTCGAGCTCGATCCCGCCTCGGTCGAGCGCCAGTACCAGCAGCAGCTCCGGGACATGAAGTGCGTGGAGAAGGACGGCGTCGTCACCTGCGGGTGAATCGCGGTGTCGCGCTCGCGCCGCGACAGGCCCTCGAGACCGCAGCCGCGCCTCACCCGCACGAGCCCGGGCCGCCGCGCGCCCGCGCCGCTAGATCGGGCGCGGAGGCGCAATGGAGCCGACACCTTCCGAGGTCCCGCTCCGCGAGCGGGACGACGAGCCCGTCGACGCGGAGGCCTACGCACGCGAGGACCTCCAGCGCGTCCTCGCCGAGCGCGCCGCCTGGACGCGCGAGGAGCTCGCGCGAGCGCTCGAGCGCCTCCCGCTCCGGAGCGCCCGCTTCACCACCGACTCCGGCATCCCGATCCCCGAGGTGCTGGACGCGGCCTCGGTCGCCGCCGCGGATCCCGTCCGCGACGTGGGCTTCCCTGGCCGGTACCCCTTCACCCGGGGTCCACAGCCGACCATGTACCGCGGCCGCCTCTGGACCATGCGCCAGTTCGCTGGCTTCGGCTCGCCCGAGGACACGAACCGGCGTTTCCGCCACCTGCTCGCGCAGGGCGTGACCGGCCTGTCGGTCGCGTTCGACATGCCGGCGCTCATGGGCTACGACGCCGACCACCCCATGAGCCGCGGCGAGGTGGGGAAGGAGGGGGTGGCGATCTCGTCGCTCCGCGACTTCGAGGTCCTCCTCGACGGCATCCCGCTCGACGAGGTCACGGTCTCCATGACCATCAACGCGACCGCGCCGATCGCGCTCGCCATGTACGTCGCCGTCGCGGACGGCCGGGGGATCCCGCGCGAGCGGCTCGGCGGGACGGTCCAGAACGACATGCTGAAGGAGTACGCGGCGCAGAAGGAGTGGATCGTGCCGCCCGCGCCCGCCTTCCGGATGAGCTGCGACGTCGTCGAGTTCTGCACGCGCGCGCTGCCGCGCTGGAACCCGATCTCGATCTCCGGCTACCACATCCGCGAGGCGGGGGCGACGGCGGTGCAGGAACTCGCCTTCACGCTCTCGACCGGGATCGCCTACGTGGAGGCCTGCGTCGACCGCGGCCTCGACGTCGACGACTTCGCGCCCCGGCTCTCCTTCTTCTGGGACGTCCAGAGCGATTTCTTCGAGGAGGTGGCGAAGTTTCGGGCCGCCCGCCGGATCTGGGCCCGCCTCATGCGCGAGCGGTTCGGCGCACGCCGCCCGGAGTCCCTGCTCCTCCGCGCCCACGCCCAGACCGCCGGCGTCTCGCTCACCGCCCAGCAGCCCGCCAACAACGTGGTGCGGACCGCGCTCCAGGCGTTCGCCGCGGTGCTCGGCGGGACGCAGTCGCTCCACACGAACTCCCTCGACGAGACCTACGCGCTGCCGACCGAGGAGGCGGTGACGCTCGCGCTCCGCACCCAGCAGATCGTCGCCCACGAGTCCGGGGCCGATCGCGTCGTCGATCCGCTCGGCGGGAGCTGGTACGTCGAGTGGCTCACCGCCGAGCTGGAGAAGCGGGCGCTCGCGGAGATGGCCCGGGTCGAGGCCGTCGGCGGGATGCTCCGCGCGGTCGAGGCGGGACACCCGCAGCGCGAGATCGCGGAGAGCGCCTGGCGGTGCCAGCGCCAGGTCGAGTCGGGGGAGCGGATCGTGGTGGGCGTGAACGCCTTCCGGAGCGAGGGGGAGCCGCCGATCCCGACCCTGCGGGTGGACGAGGCGGTCGCGCGCGGGCAGGTGGAGCGGCTCCGGGCGCTCCGGGCGGAGCGGAGCCCGGGAGCCGTGGACGCGGCGCTGGCGGAGGTGGAGCGCGCGGCGCGGCGGGGCGAGAACGTCATGCCTCCGCTCGTCGCCGCCGTGAAGGCGCTCGCCACCCTGGGCGAGCTGTCGGACGTGTTCCGCCGGGTGTTTGGCGTGCACCGCGAGGACCCGAGGCTCGGGTCCGTACCCATCGAGGCCCACTGACGCGGGCGGTCACCCTCCGCAAGCTGGGAGAAGGCATGAGCGAACGATCGCCGAAGATCATGGTGGCGAAGGCAGGTCTCGACGGGCACGACCGCGGCGCCCGGATCGTCGTGCGCGCCCTGGAGGAGGCCGGGTTCGAGGTCGTCTATTCCGGGCTGCACCGGACCTCGGAGGAGGTCGTCGAGGCGGCGGTCCGGGAGGGCGTGGATGCGCTCGGGCTCTCGATCCTGTCGGGCGCCCACATGGAGCTCCTGCCGGCGATCGTCGAGGGGCTCCGCCGGGAGGGAGCGGCCGACGTGACCGTGTTCGCGGGCGGCATCATCCCGCAGGAGGACGTTCCGCGGCTCCGGGCGGCCGGGGTCGCCGAGGTCTTCCTGCCCGGCACGTCCACCGAGCGGGCAATCGATTGGATCCGCGCGAACGTGCGGCCGCGGGCGGCGCCGGCGCGCGCGAAGCCGTCGCTGAACCGTTCGAGAATGCGCCGCTGACAGGTCAGCGCGCGCCTGTCACGGGCGGAGGCTCCAGGGAGACGCCATGCGCACGCAGCGCGAGCGCGGTCACGATGCGCGGTGCACTCGAGGCTTGCGCCCGCCCGTGCGCGAGGGAAGATCGCAGCGATGGAGCCTCGAACCGGAGAGGTGCTCCCTCCCGAGAAGCCGTCGCCGCCCGGGCTGGAGCACGCCCGGCTGCTCGCCCGCCTGCTCGACGACGTGATCCCGATCCCCGGGACGCCATGGCGGATCGGCATCGACCCGCTGCTCGGGCTCCTGCCGGGCCTGGGCGACCTCCTGGGCGCGCTGCTCTCAAGCTGGCTCATCGTTCTCGCGGCGCGGATGGGCGCGCCGCGCGCGGTGGTGATGCGCATGGGGCTCAACGTGGCGGTGGAGACGATCGTCGGGATCGTTCCCGGCCTCGGCGACCTCTTCGACGCCGCCTGGAAGGCCAACGTGCGCAACCTGGCGTTGCTCGAGGCGTGGCAGGCTCGACCGGCGGCCACCGAACGCGCGAGCCGGGCGCGGGTCGCCATCCTCGTCGCCGCGGTACTGGCGCTCGCGGCCGCGGTGGTCTACGGCGGCTGGCGGCTCCTCGAGTGGGCGGCGCGGGGGATCGGCGCCGGCTAGTCACCCGCGCGCGTACAGCTGCATCGCCGCCGCCAGGGAGGTCCCCGGCGCCGCGCTCCGCCCTCGCCGTGCCAGCTCCTGCTCCAGCGCCGCCAGCACCGAGAGCACGTTCTCCTGGCGCGCCGACTCGCCCATGAGCCCGATGCGCCAGACCTGCCCGGCGAGCGGTCCGAGGCCGCCGCCGATCTCGATGCCGCGCTCGGCGAGGAGCGCACGCCGGATCGCCGCCTCGTCCACGCCCGGCGGCACGCGGACGCAGTTCAGCATGGGGAGCCGACGCCCCTCCGCGGCGAGCGGCGCGCAGCCGAGGGCGCCGAGCCCGGCGAGCAGCGCCGCGGAATGGAGCGCGTGGCGGGCGAAACGCGCCGGAAGGCCCTCCTCGAGGACGAGCCGCAGCGCCTCGCGCAGTGCGTACACCATGCTGATCGGTGCGGTGTGATGGTAGACGCGCCTCCCCTCCGCCCAGTAGTCGGCGACGAGCCCCGCGTCGAGGTACCAGCTCTGCACCTTCGTGCGCCGCGCGCGCACCGCGTCGAGGGCGCGCGCAGAGAGCGTGAGCGGCGAGAGGCCGGGAGGGCAGGAGAGGCACTTCTGCGTGCCGGAGTAGCAGGCGTCCACCTCCCACGCGTCCACCTCGACCGGCGCGCCGCCCAGCGAGGTGACGGTGTCGAGCACGAGCAGCGCGCCGTGCGCGTGACAGAGGCGGCCCAGCTCGTCGACGGGCTGGTGGGCTCCGGTGGAGGTCTCCGCGTGCACCAGAGCCACCGCCTTCACCTTCTCCTCCCGCGCGAGCGCCTCCTCGATCCGGCCGTGTTCGCACACGCCGCCCCAGGGGACCTCGATGGCCACGACGCGCCCGCCGGCCCGCGACACCACCTCGGCCATGCGGCCGCCGAACGTGCCGGCCACCACGACGATCACCGCGTCCCCGGGCTCGACGAGGTTGACGAGCGCCGCCTCCATGCCCGCGGAGCCGGTCCCGGACACGGCGATCGTGAACGTGTTCTCCGTCCGGAACACGGTGCGGAGCATGGCCTGTACCTCGTTCATGGTGTCGAGGAAGCGCGGGTCGAGGTGGCCGACGAGCGGCGTCGAGAGCGCGCGCAGCACGCGCGGGTGGACCTGGCTCGGGCCCGGGCCGAGGAGGAGGCGGGAGGGTGGGGTGAGCTCCGGTGGAATCGTCGGGGGCATCGGGGACCTCTCGCCGGAAGGTGTCGGCCGCCCGCCGCGCCGGCACGTCCCGTCCGCGCCGAGGCCCCCCAGGGTGGGTGACGAAGCAGCGGCCGGCGCCGGCGTGGTCGCGAGCCCCCGGGGGAGGGCGAGCGGGCGAGCCGGAACGCCAACGTTTTCGTGCAAACGTTTGTCCCGATCCCGCTTGCCGGCGCGGGGGCGAAATGAAATGGATGAGGCCCTCCATCGGTCGCGAGGCTCGCCCAACCGTTTCCGGTCGCATCGAAGCCTCGAGGCCGCGGAGGAGGTCACCCACCGTCGAAGCGATGCTTCGCGAAGGAGAGATGGATGCGTTCCACGACGTTCGCCGCCCTGCTCGTCTTCACCGCCTGTGCCACGACGAACAAGGAGCCGTCCCCGGCCGCCGCCGAGCCTGCCACGCCCGC
>JAEZXM010000467.1 GCA_023419875.1 Pseudomonadota bacterium
GCCGGCGCCCGTGCGGGCTCGCGCTCTGCGCGAGCCCCTCGGCCGCGCCGACCGCGGCGTAGGCGAGGGCGAGGAGGCCCACGGACGCACCGAGGGAGAAGGCGAGCAGGATCGAGGACTCGAGCGCGTTCGGTCCGGAGAGCGCGGGAGGATAGGCGCCGCCGAGAACCACGAGCGGGACGGCGATCGCCCATGCCTCGGCGAGGACCAGCGCCAGCGCGACCGCCGTGAGGAAGGAGACGAGGGTGAGCGTCCGGACCGGGGGACGGCCGATCGTCTCGGGCGGGATGCCGTCGTCAGGCGCGGTCGAGACCACGCCGCGCGCGACGTCCGCCGAGAACCGGTCCTCCATCTCCTCGGTCCTCCGCCGCGCCTCGGCGGCCTCCTCCTCGAACCCGGCGATCCGCGCGTGGACCTGCGCCCACTCGCGGACCGCCGACGGGCCGTCGAGCGCCTCCAGTGCGGCGGCGCTCGCGGAGGCGGACTCGGGCGCGCCGGCGGGCGGCTCGGGGAGGAGCGCCGAACGGATCTCGCCGCCCGAGAGCTCGATCTGGAGCGGCAGGCGCGTGCGCGGCACCTGGAGCGCGGTCTCGTAGCGGGCGAGCCGGGCGCGCAGGTAGTCGGCGAGCGAGACGCGCGCGTTCACGGCGGTGCGCGCCTGCAACACCGCGAGCGCCCAGCCCCGGCGGATCGGCCGGAGCCTCGGGACCTCGGGGCGGCGGAGCCGAGGATCGGGGCCGAGCCCGACGAGGGCGCGGATCCTCCGGATCGCGGACAGCGCCGGCTCCGGGTGTTCGTGGGCCTTCCCGATCACCCCGCAGCAGGTAGCGTACGGGCGAGCGCTCGGATCGGAGAAAACGGGTTGGGGGGATGTCTTCGGCGGGGCGCCCCGGCCGGCTGCTAGACTCCTGCCCATGGCAGAGGCCGCCGCTCCGCGCTGGACCCTCATCTCGGTCCTCTTCTCCTCCGTGCCGCTCACCCCGGCCCTGGCGGCGACCCTCCACGAGGCCGCGCTCGATCTCTACCGGCGGGACGAAGCGGCCCAGCAGGTGGCGGGCGAGCTGGTGACCGGCCGGGTCGTGAATCTGAAGAAGACCCTCCAGCTCGGGGCGATCAGCGGCCCCGCGTTCGAGGCCAGGCTCGAGACGGAGAGGGGGAGCGGGACCGTTCGGTACCTGCTCACGCGCCAGGGGCTGGAGCTGATGGGCGTCGTGGCGGAGCCGGCGGCCAAGAAGCCGCAGTACCTGAACTAGGAGCTCCCTCCTGCACCGGGCGGTCCTCCTCGCCGGGATGCCCCCGCCGGACTCCCTGCCCACCTTGGTTCGAGGAGGGGGATCCGATGGCGAGGAAGAGGCTCCTGCGCTTCGGCGCGGTGGGCGCGTCCGGTGCGCTCGTCAACCTGGGCGCGCTCCACCTCCTGGCGGGGGTGCTGGGGATCCCGGAGCTGGTCGCCTCCGCGCTCGCCATCGAGGTGAGCGTCCTCTGGAACTTCTTCCTCCACGACCGGGTCACCTTCCATGACAGGCGGAGCGGCGCCTGGCCGGCGCGGGCCGCCCGCTACCACCTGGTGAGTGCGGCCGGCGTCGCCCTCCAGCTCGCCACGTTCGCGGTGGGCCTGCTCGCCGCGCGTCACGCCGGGCGGGAAGGGCTCGGCCAGGCGCGCTACGTCGCTCAGGCCGCGGGCATCGGTGTCGCCTTCGCCTGGAACTACTTCGCGAGCAGCCGGTGGGCGTGGGGCCATGCGCCGGCCCGGGAGCGCTCCGCTGCGCGCGTCGCCCTTCCGGCGGCGTTGTTCGGCGTCCTGCTCGCCCTCCACGTCCTTCCCGTCTGGCTCGTCCGCTGGGTCCCGACGCAGGACGGACCGCTCCACGTCGAGAACGTCCTCGCGCTCGTCCAGCGCGCCTCCTCGCCGGTCCTGCAGGCGCACTACTTCGCGAACTGGGGGGCGCAGCCCAACTGGTTCACCCAGGTGCTCCTCATGCCGCTGCTCGCGGTCTTCTCGCCGCCGGTGGCGGAGAAGGTGGTGCTCACCGGGTACACGCTCCTCCTGCCGCTCGCGTTCCGGACCGTGCTCCCGCGCGGCCGTCGAGGCTGGTGGGCGGCGCTCGCCGTCTTTCCGTTCGTGCACTCGTACCCGTACCACATGGGCTTCTGGAACTTCTGCTGGGGGCTCGGGCTCGCGTTCCTGGCGATCGGCTGGTGGGTCCGGGCGCGTGGCCGGCTCGGGCCGCTCCGGTTCGCCGGCATGGCCGCGCTCGGCGCGTGCCTGTACCTGGCGCACGCGGTGACGTTCGGGGCGGTGCTCGGCGTCGTCGGCGTGCTCTGGCTCACCCGCGCCGGGCTCGCGTTCGCCCGTTCGCGCGGCGCGCCGGCGCGGCGGCGGCTCGTCGTCCGCGGCCACCTCCTCCGCATCGTCGCGTTCGCGGCGGCGATGGCGCCGGGCCTGGCGTTGCTCGCCTCGTGGGTGCACGCGCACGGCGACCGGCCGGAGGCGCGCATCCCCTTTCCGGAGCTGCTCGCCAAGCTCGCCGCCGGCTACGCCCTCGTGTCGATCGACCGCCGGGAGCTGCTGCTGGCCGCCGGGGTCACGGCGGTCCTGGGGCTCGCCGCGCTCTCGCTCCTCCGGCACCGCCTCCGGCGGGCCGGCGGCGAGCGGAGGTTCGTCCCCGCGGACGGCTGGCTCGCCGCGGCCGCCGCCTTCGCCGTGCTCTACTTCGTCATCCCCGAGGTCACCGCCGCCGGCGCGCACATCTCCGACCGGACCGCGCTCCTCGCCTTCCTGTGCCTCGTGGTCTGGGTCGCGGCCCGGGCCGCGCCGTTCCCGCTCGTGCGCCGCACGAGCCTCGCTCTCGCGGGGCTGGCCGTGGCCGCGCTCGCCGTCCGCTTCGAGAAGCAACGGATCCTCTCCGGCTACGTCGAGGAGTACGTGTCGGCGGCGCGGGCGCTGGGCCGGGACCGCGTGCTGCTGCCCCTCGCGCTCGCGCCCGGCGGCCCCCGCGACGCGGCGGGCCGGAGGATGGGGTACCGGGTGAAGCCCTTCCTCCACGCCACCGGCTGGATCGTCGCCGCGAACGGCGGCGTCGATCTCAAGAACAGCCAGGCGCAGACCGACCACTGCCCGGTGCGCTTCCGGCCCGACCGGAACCCGTTCACCACCATCGCGAGCTCCCTCGGCCGGATGGAGGGCGTTCCACCCTGCGTCGATCTCCGGCTCGCCCCGTCCGTCGGCCCGCTCGACTACGTGCTGGTCTGGGGGGCGACGCGCGAGAACCTCCGGACGCCGTGCGGCGCCGCGCTCGCCTCGCACCTGGCCGCCCGGTACGCGCCGATCTTCCTCTCGGAGCCGCGCGGGCTCCTCGAGGTCTGGAAGCCGCGGGAGCTCACCGCCGCGCGCTGATCCCCCATCCGCCCGCGTTCGCCGGAAACCCCAGCCCGTACGCATTGAATGTCCGTTCCTGAAAACGATTGCACCGACTGAAGCGTTTCAGACGCTTGACAGGACCATCCCCGAGCGAGAGGGTTCCGGAGGGCGTGCGGCAGTGGGTCGAACGGCGACCGGGTGCACGACGTTCGGCTCCATCGGATTCGCAGCACGAGGTGGCGGCGCCGCACGTCGCAGGTGGGTGCGGGAGCCGGTCCAACACGGGGGACCGGCTCCCGCCCGTCCGTGAGGCGGGGGTGGCGGCCGGCGGGCTCGCACGGCAAGATGCCTCGCGAGATCTGCGCCCCTCCAGATGAACGCCCCCACCACCAGGAAGCTGGCCCTGCTCACGCTGGCGTGGCCGATCTTCGTCGAGCAGCTCCTCCGCCAGCTCGTCGGCATCGTCGACCTCTGGATGGTGGGGCGGATCCCGCAGGCACAGGCGGCGCTCCAGCAGCCGGGGCAGGTGCTCTACATCGCCCTCATCGTCTTCATGTTCGTGGGGGCGGGCGCGGGCGTCGTCGTCAGCCACCACCTGGGGGCGCACGACCGCGCCGGCGCCGATCGCATCGCCACCGCCGCCATCGCCGTGAACACGTGGATCGGCCTGGCGGTGAGCCTGGCGGTCCTCCTCCTCTCGGAGCCGTTGCTCCGGCTGGTGCGGCTCCCGGCGACGCTCTTGCCCATGGCGATGTCCTTCCTGCCGATCATGGGCGGGACGCTCTTCCTCGAGGCCCAGAACACCGCGATGGGCGCCGTGCTTCGCGCGCACGGGCACACGCGCGATCCGATGTGGGTGGGGCTCGTCCAGAACGTGCTCAACGCAGGCGGCAACGCGCTGGTGATCTTCGGCCTGTTCGGCGTGCCTCGGCTGGGCGTGACCGGCGTGGCCCTCTCCGGCGTGGTGAGCCGCGTCGTCGCCTGCGTGATCATGTGGATCCTGGTCCGCCGCCGCACCGGCGTACGCATGCACGTGCGGGACTGGTTCCGCCTCCCCGTCCGCGAGCTGGCGCGCATCCTGAACATCGGCCTCCCCGGCTTCGCAGGGAACATCGCCTGGTTCGTCGCCTTCATGGTGGTGACCGCCTTCATCGCCGAGCTGGGACCGGTGGCGCTGGCGACGATGGCCTGTGTGTTCTCGGTGGCGATGTTCGTCATCATCCTCGGCCACTCCGTCGGTCTCGCCACCGAGATCATGGTCGGCCGCCAGGTGGGAGCCGGGGACTTCGAGGCCGTCTACCACACGCTCCTCCGATCGCTGCGGTGGGGGTTCTTCATCGTCAGCGGGGCCGTGGTGCACGTGGCCTTCGCCGGGCCCGTCGCGCTCCGCTGGCTCAACCCCGATCCCGCGGTGGTGTACGGCGGCGCGGCGCTCCTCCTCATGCACCTCGCGCTGGAGCCGGGCCGCGTCTTCAACGTGGTGGTGGGCGGCTCGCTGCGGGCCACCGGCGACGCCCGCACGCCCGTCCTCATCGGGACGGCCTCGCTGGTCGCCGTCTGGATCCCGCTCTCCTGGCTGCTCGGGCTGAGGCTCGGCCTCGGCCTCCCCGGCTTCTGGATCGCGATGACCGTGGACGAGTGGCTGCGCGGCCTCCTGCTCTACCTCCGCTGGCGACGGCGAAGGTGGCTCCCGCACGCCCGGCGGAGCAAGGCCGAGGCGGACGCCGGGGTCGCGGCCATGGCGGAGGGCTGAGCCCGGGCCGCGACGCTCAAGCCCCGAACGCGGGGACGCGAGCCGCCCGCTCGAAGGCCCCCGCCACCCTCGGCAGCGCCTCGCCGCCCGGGGCCTCGACCACGAACGACGCCGCGGCGGCGCCGAGC
>JAEZXM010000474.1 GCA_023419875.1 Pseudomonadota bacterium
GCCGCGACCCGCGCCCGCGCGGCCCGGATGGCGTCGTCGTCCTCGTCGCGGATCTGCTGCACCAGGATCCCGGCCACGTCGCCGAGCGGCTCGTCGCCCCGCGCGACCACCGCCACGTCTGCAGCCGCCGCCGCGACCTGGCTCGACGCGAACCAGCGTCGCAGGTCCTCCGGGATCGAGAGCGCGCGGAGGTCGAGGAGGCTCCGCTGGTGGGTCCCGTCGCCGGGATCCAGGCGGACGGCGAGGTGCCCCGTCCCTCCCAGCGCCGCCCGCGCCGCGTGGGCCGGGTCCCCGGCGAAGTGCACCCACGGCACGCGGACGTAGCCGCGGAGCGCGCCGCCCGGCTCGGCGTCCACGACGAGCCCGCGGAGAGGACCATCGCACACGACCTGGAGGTTCGCGCGGCCCCCCTCGCGCTGCGTCGCCCCGAACAGCGCCGCCGCGGCGAGCGCCTGGGCGAACAGGTAGGCGCTCGTCGGGGAGAGGCCGTGCAGGGCGCGGCTCGCCCGTGCGGTGTCGCCCACGCGGGCGAACACCACCCGAAGCCCCAGGTCGGGGAGGAGACCGATGGAGAGGTGATCGGTCACGAGGGGATCTTGCTCGTGGGCGGCGACAGGCGCCAGGGGAAGGTCGCCGATCGCCCGCTCAAGGCGTGCCCCTCGGACCTGACAGTTCGCCAGCGATGGAGGGGCCCGAGCAGCGGGTCGCGCGCGCGGAGGCGCTGTGGGTCCTCCTACGCGCTGAACCCGCCGTCCACCGCGAGCACCGCGCCGGTCGCGAAGCCCACCTCCGGAGAGGCGAGGAACACGACCGCGCGGGCGACCTCGTCCACCTCGCCCAGCCGGTTCATGGGGCGCACGCCCTCGAGCGCGCGGAGCGTCGCCGCCGGGTCGGGGGCCGACTGGATCACCTTCTCGACGAGCGGGGTCCGGGTGGTGCCGGGGCAGACGGCATTCACCCGGATGTGCATGGGCGCGAGGTCCACCGCGAGGCTGCGGGTGAGCGCGATGAGGGCCGCCTTGGAGACGTTGTAGGCCATCTGGTTCTTGATGGCGCGGAGCCCCGCCTCCGACGCGACGTTGACGACGGCGCCGCCGCGCTTCGCGAGGTGCGGGACGAAGGCCCGGGTCATGAGGAACGCCGCGTCCAGGTTGACCGCCATGATGGCCCGCCACTCGTCTTCACCCGTGGTGGTGACGTCGCCCTGGCGGTAGATGCCGGCGTTGTTGACGAGCACCTCCGCGGTCCCGAGCGCCTCCTCGACCCGGCGCGGCAGCATCCGGATCGCCTCGGCCGAGGTCAGGTCCGCGGTCAGGTGCACGGCGCCCGCGCCGAGCTCCCGCGCCAGCGCGGGGCCGCGGTCCGCGCTCGTCGAGGCGATGACCACCCGGGCCCTCCGGGCGGCGAGCTCGCGCACGATCCCCTCGCCGATGCCGCTGCTCCCGCCCGTCACCACGACGACGCGGCCCTCGAACCCTCCCGGACCGGACATGGCGCCTCCCTCTCAGCTCCGGTGGCGGAGCTGGTTCACGACGGCGACGAGGATGATGAGCACGCCCACGAAGAGCTGCTGCCAGAACGCCGTCACGTTCCGGAGGTTCAGCCCGTTGCTGATCACCCCGAAGATGAGGGCGCCGAGCACCGTCCCGCTGATGCTCCCCTGGCCGCCGAAGAGGTTCGTGCCGCCGATGATGACGACCGCGATGACGGACAGCTCGGCGCCCTGGCCCATGAGCGCGTTGGCGGAGTTGATCCGGCCGAGGGTGACGATCGCGGCCACGCCCGCCAGGAACCCGGACAGCGCGTACACGGCGGTGGTGTGACGGGTGAGGTTGATCCCCGACGCCCGCGCCGCCTCGCGGTTCCCCCCGACCGCGAACGCGCAGCGGCCGGTGGCGGTGTAGTTGAGGATGAACCAGACGAGGACGGTCATGGCCGCGGCGACGGCCACCGACACCGGCACCACCCCGCCGATCCGCGTCGACCCCAGGAACGTGAGCGGCCGCGGCAGGCCCGTCACCGGGAGCCCGCGGGTGAGGATGAGGGCCAGCCCCCGGATGGCGGAGAGCATCCCCAGCGTCATGATGAAGTCGGGGATCCGGGTGAGCGCGATCGTCAGCCCGGAGACGATCCCGCAGAGCACTCCCACGAGCAGGGCGGCGACGATGCACACCGCGACCGGGAGATCGGCTCGGGTGGCGAGGAGCGCGGCCGTGCAGCCGCTCAGGGCCAGCACCGACCCCACCGACAGGTCGATGCCGGCGCTGATGATCACCACCGTCATCCCCAGCGCCATGATGAGCGTCACCGAGGACTGCTGGAGGACGTTCATCAGATTGGGCACGGTGAGGAACGAGCTGGTGCTCACGGAGAGGAGCACGACCAGCACGACCAGGGCCACCAGCGGCCCGAGGCCCTGGAAGCCGCGGAGACGCTCTCGCAGGCGATCCCCGAGCGCCGGGAGCGGAGCGGCCGGGTGCGTCTCCTCGCGCATCATGCGGCGTCCCCGGCCGTCGCCGCCCGCATCACCCGCTCCTGGGTGGCCTCCGCGCGGGAGAGCTCCGCGGCGATGCGCCCGCGGTTCATCACGTAGACGCGGTCGGAGAGCGCCAGCACCTCGTCGAGCTCCGAGGAGATGAGCAGGACCGTCTTCCCCGCGGCGACGAGCGCGCCGATGAGCTCGTACACCTCGACCTTGGCGCCCACGTCCACGCCGAGCGTCGGCTCGTCCAGGAGGAACACGTCCGCGTCGCTGAACATGAGCCGCGCGAGCACGACCTTCTGCTGGTTCCCGCCGCTCAGGCTCCCCACCGCCTGGTGCACGCTCCTCGCGGCGATGCCGAGCGACCGCACGAAGGAGCGCGCGGCGGTCCGCTCGAGGCGCGGGCGCAGCACGCCCCGCGGGAACACCTTGGCGAGCTTCCCCAGGGTGATGTTCTTGGCGATGCTGAGGTGGTGGATGACGCTCTCGCGCCGGTTCTCCGAGAGGTAGGAGAACCCGGCCCGGATCGCGTCCCGCGGCGAGCGGATCTGGACCCCCGCGCCGTCCTTGCGGATCTCGCCGCCGTCCGCGGGGAGGAGCCCCACCAGCGCCTTCGCCAGCTCCGTCCTCCCCGAGCCCATGAGCCCGGCGAGGCCGACGATCTCCCCCCGTCGCGCGTACAGGCTGCAGCCCCGCACCGCCTCGCGCGCGCGGAGTCCCTGCACCTCGACCCGCACCTCGCCCAGGGGGACCTCGCGCTTCACGTACCGGCTCCGGAGATCCCGCCCCACCATGAGCCGGATCACCTCGTCCGGCGTGGTCGCCGTCCGCGGGCTCGTCGCGACCTTCTCTCCGTCGCGCAGCACCGAGATCCGATCGGCGACGGCGAACACCTCGTCGAGGCGGTGCGACACGTACAGGACCGACACGGCCCGAGCGCTCGTCTTCCGGCGTATCCACTCGAAGAGCAGCTCGACCTCCGCCCTCGAGAGCGCCGAGGTGGGCTCGTCGAGGAGGAGCAACCGGGCGCGGCGGTGCAGGGCGCGGAGGACCTCGAGGAGCTGGCGCTGCCCGGTGCTGAGCGCCGAAACCTGTCGCGCCGGGTCGAGCCGCAGGCCGTGCTCGGCGAGGAAGGCGCCGGCCTCGCGGCGCATCGCCCCCCGATCGACGATCCCGGACCGCGGGCGCCTCGGGTAGCGGCCCAGGAACAGGTTCTCGGCGACCGACAGGTTCGCCGCCAGGTTGAGCTCCTGGTACACCATGCCGACACCCCGGGCCTGCGCGTGCTCGGGCGTGAAGGAGCGCACCACCTCGCCGTCGAGCTCCACCGTGCCGGCGTCCGGCGCGACGCTTCCGCAGAGGATCTTGAGCAGCGTCGACTTGCCGGCCCCGTTCTCGCCGACGACGGCGTGCACCTCCCCGGGCCTCACCTCGAGCGACACGCCCTTCAGCGCCTGGACGCCGCCGTAGTGCTTCTGGAGGGAGGTGGCGCGAAGGTTCATCCGCCCTTCGGCTCGGGTGCCTGGGCCGCCATGCCGGCCGCCTTCCGCTTGATCTCCGCCCAGGGGATCGGGTCCAGCTTCACGTTCGGGTAGAAGTCATCCGCGTTGGCCCGGTACACGGTGCGCGGGCGGATGTCGAAGCGCTGCGGCACCGGCAGCCCCAGGGCGGCCTCGACGGCGAACCGCGTCCCGTACCACCCCCACTCCGGGAACCCGTGCCAGGTCTCCGCCACCAGGCGCCCTTCCTTGATGAGCCCGATCGACTCCGGCGTGCCGTCGTTCGTGAGCACGCCGACCTGCTTCGAGCGGTTCGCCGCCTCGACGGCGCTCATGGCGCCCATGCCCATCTCGTTCGACGCCGCCCAGATGGCGTCGAGCTGCTTGTGTGCCTGCAGGATGTCCTCCGCCGCCTTGACCCCCTTCTGCCGGTTCCAGTCCGCGGGGAGGTTCTGCACGACCTTCACGCCGGTGAACGGATCGACGACCTTGTGGAACCCCTTCAGCCGCTCGGTCGAGAAGAAGCCGCCGGCCACGCCTTCGATCGTGGCCACCCGCGCCTGGAGGTTCAGGTCGGACGGCTTCACGTCCGCGTACAGCTTCCGCCAGAAGGCGAGGTCCAGGAACCGCGGCGGGCTGGCGATGTTCTTCCCCTTTCCGAGCACGCCGGGACCGCCCAGGTAGTCGAGCAGCGCGTACCCGGAGATCTCCCCGGCCTGCGCGTTGTCGAACCCGACGTACGAGGCCACCTTCACGCCCTGGATCGGCTCGAGCAGGTTCACCACGATCACCGGGATGCCGGCCCGGTTCGCGGCCTGGAGGGCGGGGATGACCACCTCGACCTCGGTCGGCGAGACCACGATGCAGCTCACCTTGCGCGCGATGAAGTCCTCGAGGACCTTCACCTGGTCGCCGAAGTCGGTGTGCGAGGCGGGCGACTGCGTGACGATCCGGACGTCGATGCCCGACTTCCGCGCCTCGGCCGCGGCCTTCTCGAAGAACTCGGTGGCGGTCGCGAACACGCCCGTGACGTCGGGCGGCGCCCAGCCGATCACGATCTGGCGCGGCAGCTTGTTCGCAGCGGGCGGCGCAGCGCCCGCCAGGCCGAGGGCCAGCGCGCCGAGCAGCGAGATCGGGACGAGCCTCTTCGCGTTCATGATCCTCTCCCCCTGGCCGATGCCGTCGATTCATCTTCAATTCGCAGGAACCAATCCGCCAACCACCCGCTGAGGGAAGGGACCGGCGCTCCGAGGGGCGAGCCGATCGCCCGCGGAAATGGCAGAATGACCGTCCCCCGAGCCCCGCCGCGAGCGCGCGCAGATGGGACCGCCATGCCCTCACCCCGCACCCGAGACAGGACCGAGCGACGTCGGGAAGAGAATCGCCGCGCCGCGAAGGCGCGGAAGGAGGCCGCTCAGCCTGAGCGTGGCGGCGCGAAGCGCCGCGGAGTCCAAGGCCAGCTCCGGAGCCTCGAGGTCCCGGCGGTGACCGAGCCGCTCGACCTCCGGCGCGCGTGGCCGCACGCGCTCGGGGTGTTCGCCGCGCTCCTCGCGCTCTACGCCGCCTCCGCCCCGCGTACGGTCGCCCTCGAGGACGACGGGCTCTTCATCCTCGCCGCCCGGAGCCTCGGCGTGCCGCAGCCGCCCGGGTATCCGCTCTGGGTGGTCCTCGGAAAGCTCGCGACCCTGGTCCCGCTCGGCTCCGTCGCCTACCGCGTCCACCTCGTCTCCGCGGTCTGCGGGGCCGCGACCTGTGCCGTGCTCTGGATCGTCCTCTGGCAGCTCTTCCGGGACCGGCTGGCGTCCTGGGCCGGCGCGCTGCTCCTCGGGGTCTCGGCCGTGTTCTGGTCGCAGTCGATCATCGCCGAGGTGTACACGCTCCACACGCTGCTCTTCTTCGCCGCGGTCTCGCTGGCGCTCGAGCTCGGCGCCACCGGCCGGCCCCGCACCGCCTACCTCCTCGCCGCGTGCTACGGCCTCGGCCTCGCGAACCACTGGCCGCTCCTCGGGCTCTCGACCCCCTGCCTCCTGCTCCTCCTCGTGCCGCGCTGGCGGGAGGTGCTGCGCCGGATCGTGCCGCTCGCCGCCGTCGCGCTCGCCTGCGCGGCGTTCCCGTACGCGCTCATGGTGATCCGCTCGCACCAGCACCCCGAGGCCAACTTCTACGGGCCCATCCGCAGCCTGAAGGAGTTCTGGTTCTTCTTCTCGCGGCAGGGGTTCGGCGAGGTGGACGTGAGCGAGACCGCCTCGACCGCCGACCGCGTGCGGTACCTGGGCTTCCTCGTGAAGGAGGTCGTCCGGCAGTTCACGCCGGCGGGCGCCGCGCTGGCAGCGGTGGGGGCCGTGATCCAGTGGCGGAAGCTGCCGCGCGGGACCGCGTGGGCGCTCGTGGCCGGCTTCCTGGGCTCGAGCTTCGTCCTCCTGTTCCTCCTCAGCTTCGACTTCGACGTCCTCTTCCAGTCGGTGTTCCGCGTCTACCCGCTCGTCCCGTACGGCATCATGGCGATCTGGCTCGTGCTCGGCGGGCGCTTCCTGCTCGAGCGAGTGCGCCTGCCGTGGGCGCGCGGGGCGGCCTGGGCCACCGTCCTCGCCCTCGCGCTGGCGGTGAACATGCGCGGGAACCGGCGCGCCGGCGACACCTTCGCTCGCGACTACGCGCGTGCGGTGCTCGCCTCGCTGGAGCCGGACGCGATGCTGTTCCTGCACGGCGACATGGAGACGTTCCCGATCGCCCACGAGCGCCTGGTCGAGGGCGTGCGCCCGGACGTCACGCTGTACAACGACCAGGCGCTCCTGTTCGACAACCGCCTGTATCGGTTCGAGAACGCGCTCACGGAGCGCCAGCGGATCCTCGGGGCCTTCATCCGCGCCACCTCGCGCCCGGTGTACTTCGTGGAGAGCGCGCCGGACGGCTTCTCGATGCAGCAGACGCCGCTCGCGGCGAAGGTGCTCCGCGACATCCCCCCGGGGAAGATCCTGTTCGATCTTCCCGAGGCGGCGCGGGCCTTCGCAGAACGTATGGAGGCGGAGACCTCGCGCGACGCGTGGACCGTCTTCCGCCGGGAGCAGCTCCGCCGCCGCTACGCGACGGTGCTCGCATTCTTCGAGTTCTACGAGCCCGAGGCGTTCGGTGCGAGGGCGATGGCCGAGATCCGCGACCGGTTCTCGCGCACGACGGCAGGGCTACTCGGGGTGCTCGAGCTCCTCACCTGGACGGACTCGGGCGTGAAGCAGGCGCCCCTCCTCGAGTACGCGGACCGCGCCGAGAGGGCGCTGACCGAGAAGGACTCCAAGGCGGACCGCGCCTGGCCCGCCTACGCGCGCGGCCGCGCGCTGTTCGAGGCAGGGAGGATCGACGAGGCGGTGGCGAGCTTCCGGGCCTCCCTGAGGGTCCGCCCATCGCACGAGAACCGCGCGGTGCTCTGGCTCCTGCGGTGCTACGCCGAGCAGGGCCGGCAGCAGGAGTTCATCGAGGTGACCGACCGGTACCTGAAGGGCCGGAACGTCGCGCCGGCCGTCCGGGCCGAGTACGAACGGCTGAAGGCGGTGCTGCTCCGGAGGTGAGGGCGAGGAAACCGCCGCGGGCAACGACCACCGCCTCGGGGTTCCCGGAGGGCGGCCGTTGCCACGCGGCACACGGGTGACACGACGGTTTGCACGATCCGGATCCATTTCGCAATCGGTCCGTGCGGTCCGTCGTCGGCCGCCGTAGCGCGCGCCAATCACGGCGCTTTTCGCGCGGCGCCGGAGGTCGTCTCCCGAGCCTCGCCGCGCCTGCACCGCGAGCTCGGGCCGCGTCCTCCCTCCATCGCGGCACGCGCGCGGCCGGGGAAACGTTTCCGGAGCAGGCCCGCGGATCGCCCTGGGCCGCAGCCAAAGGAAACGTTTTCTCTTGCCTGCGGAGACAAGCCTCCGCGAACGTTTGCGCGCGGATCTCCTCGAAGGATCCGCAAAACGTTTGCGGGCCCGGACGGGCGAAAGCGGACGTTCGCCCTTGACGGACCGGAATTGGATCGAGCGGAAGCGGCGCGGGGCGCGCTCTACACCACGCACTCCACCTTCACCACCGCGCCGGGTGCGGCCCAGGGCACCACCTCGCCCTCGATCGACTTCCCGTCGACGGTGAGCCTCGCCTTGCCGCCCTTCCCCGAGTTCTTCACGTGGATCTGGTAGGTCGCCCCGCGGCACTTGCGGGTGACGGTGAACTCCGGGATCTCGGCGGGGAGGCTCGGGCTCACCTTGAGGCCGGCGTGCTCGGGCCGGACGCCGAGGAGGTACTGCGAGGCGGCCACGAACGTCCAGGCGGCGGTCCCGGTGAGGAAGGCGTTCTTGGCCTCGCCGTGCCGGACCGCGTCCTTGCCCGCCACCATCTGCGAGTAGACGTACGGCTCGGTCCGGTGGATCTCGGAGATGTCCTCGATGTAGGCCGGCGTGATCTTCTTGTAGTACTCGAACGCGCGCTCCGGCCGGCCGATCATGGTCTCGGCGATCATGATCCACGGGTTGTTGTGCGAGAAGATGCCGGCGTTCTCCTTGTAGCCGGGGGGATACGAGGAGATCTCGCCGAGCTCGACGTGGTACTCCTTGTACGCGGGCTGGTTGAGCACGATGCCGTACTTCGTGTCGAGCCGCGCCTTCACCGAGTCGAGCGCCTTCTTCGCCTCGCCGGTCTCGAGCCCGACGCCGCCCATCACGCACCAGCCCTGGCTCTCGATGAAGATCTGGCCGTCCTCGTTCTTCTTCGAGCCGACCGGCTTGCCGAAGAAGTCGTAGGCGCGCAGGAACCACTCGCCGTCCCAGCCGTGCGCGAGGATCGCCTGCTCCATCTTCGCGACGGCCTCCAGCGCCGCCCTCGCCTCGGCGGGCTGGCCCTCGTGCTCGAGCAGCGCGGCGAACTCCGGCCCGATCGCGGTGAACATCCCGGCGATCTGCAGCGACTCGGCGGTGCGGCCGACCCGGTTGCCGGTGGTCTGGTACGGCTCGTCGGGAGTCTCGGAGAAGCAGTTCAGGTTGAGGCAGTCGTTCCAGTCGGCCCGGCCGATGAGCGGAAGCCCGTGCGGCCCGAGGTTCGCGAGGACGTGCTGGAACGAGCGGCGCAGGTGCTCGAGCAGCGAGGCCTTGTTCTTCTCGTCGTTGTCGAACGGGACCTGCTCCTTCAGGATCGCGTAGTCGCCCGTCTCCTTCGTGTACGCGGCGACGCCGAGGATCAGCCAGAGCGGGTCGTCGTTGAAGCCCGAGCCGATGTCGTTGTTCCCGCGCTTCGTGAGCGGCTGGTACTGGTGGTACGCGCTGCCGTCCGGGAACTGGGTCGAGGCGATGTCGATGATCCGCTCGCGCGCCCGCTCCGGGATCTGGTGGACGAAGCCGAGCAGGTCCTGGTTCGAGTCGCGGAACCCCATGCCGCGCCCGATGCCCGTCTCGAAGTACGAGGCGGAGCGCGACATGTTGAAGGTGACCATGCACTGGTACGGGTTCCAGATGTTGACCATCCGGTCGAGCTTCTCGTCCGGCGACTTCACCGTGTAGACCGAGAGCAGCCCGTCCCAGTGGGCGCGCAGCTTCCCCATCGCCTCGGCCACCTGGGCCGGGGAGGAGAAGCGGGCGACGAGCTCCTTCGCCGGCTTCTTGGCGATGACGCCCGGCTTCTCCCACTTCGCGTCGCGCGGGTTCTCGACGTACCCGAGCACGAAGACGAAGGTCTTCTCCTCGCCCGGGGCGAGCTCGGCATCGAGCGCGTGCGAGGCGACGGGTTGCCAGCCGCTCGCCACGGAGTTGCGCGGCTCGCCGCTCGCCACCACCTGCGGCTCGTGCATGCCGTTGTAGAGCCCGAAGAAGCTCTCGCGATCGGTGTCGAAGCCGGCGAGGGGCGCGTTCACGTGGTAGAACGCGTAGTGATTCCGCCGCTCGCGGTACTCGGTCTTGTGGAAGATCGTGCTGCCCTCGATCTCCACCTCGCCGGTGGACCAGTTGCGCTGGAAGTTGGTCTGGTCGTCCCAGGCGTTCCACAGGCAGAACTCGACGAAGGAGAAGAGCCGCAGCTTCTTCTTCGCCTTGCCCTCGTTCTTGAGCGTCACCTGGTGGACCTCGGCGTTCACGCCGAGCGGGACGAAGTAGAGGAGCTCGGCCCGGACGCCGCCGCGCTTCCCGACGATCTTCGTGTAGCCGAGGCCGTGGCGGCACTCGAAGTGCTCGAGGTCCTTCTTCACGGGGGCCCAGGTCGGCGTCCAGTAGTCGTCGCCGTCCTTCACGTAGAAGTAGCGGCCGCCGGAGTCGGTCGGGACGTTGTTGTAGCGGTAGCGGAGCACCCGGCGGAGGCGCGCGTCCCGGTAGAAGCAGTACCCGCCCGCCATGTGGCTGATGATCCCGAAGAACTGCTCGGAGCCGAGATAGTTGATCCAGGGGTACGGCGTCCGGGGCGTGGTGATGACGTACTCGCGGGACGCGTCGTCGAAGTGGCCAAAGCGCATGGTTGCGAGCACTTACCCGGTTTTTCCGAGGGACCGCAACCCCCATCTCCAAGGCGCAAGGGGAATCGCCACGAACAAAGTCGCGCGCCCACATTCGCCTGCGTTGCAAGGCCGCCAGACCGTTGCGCGAGGGCGCGGGAGCTTGATCGGTGTCCGAACAAAGCCCGGAAGCGACGACGGAACGGCCGCGAGCAGCGGCTGGGTTACAGCACGCTCCGGATCGTCTCCCGGAGCGAGTACCTCGGCGCCCACCCCGCCTCGCGCGCGAACCGCGAGCCGTCCACGACGCAGAGGTACTGGATGTGGTCGAGCTCCTCCGGAGGGAAGCTCGTGATGCGGGCGTCGAAGGCCCGGCGCAGGAGCGGCCGGACGAGGATGTGCGGCGCGGGGACGGGGCGGCGTCCGAGCTCCTCGAGGACGGAGGAGAGCGGCACCTCTCCCGGCCCGGTCACGTTGAAGACGCCGCGCAGGCCGGGACGGAGCGCCAGGACGAGCGCACGGCAGGCATCCTCCTCGTGGATGAGCTGGAGCATGGGGTCGAACCCCATGAGCGTCACCGGGACCTCGAGCCGCAGGTAGTTGGACGGCGCGTTCCGGACGGTCGGTCCGACGATGTTCACCGGACGGAGGATGACCGTCTCCACCTCCGGGTGCTTCCACATGAACGACTGCGCGTACATGTCGAGCTCGACGAGATCGCGCAGGTCGCTGTAGCGGTCCGCCGCGAGGAGCGGCGTCTCCTCGACGAGGAAGTTGGAGTTGTCGGGGCGCGGCCCGTAGACGTTCGCCGACGACAGCACCACCACCTTCTTCACCCCGTGCCGGACGCACAGGTCGAGGATCCGCTGCGTGCCCACCAGGTTGAAGCTGTGGGCCTCGCTGAAGGGCATCCGCGGGTCGTGCATGATGCCCATGTGGATCACCGCCTCGACGCGGTGGCGCCGGAACGCCTCCTCGACCCGCGCCTTGCGCAGATCCACCTGGTGGTGGTCGATGTCCTTGGGCTTGCCGGCGAACGGCCGCCGGTCCACGCCGACGACGTGCGTCTCGGTGTGGAGGAGCTTCGCCAGCGCGCGTCCGAGGTTCCCGGAGATGCCGGTCAGGAGCACGGTGCGCGGCATGCCCGGGAACGTGGGCACCGCGGCGGACGGGCTGGGCACCGGCACGATCAAAAGAACACGCTCCTCCGCTCGGCGAGTCCGCGCGCGAGCAAGGCGCGGACCGCGGCCTCGACCTCGGCCACCTTCGCCTCGATCTGCTCGTCGTCCTCGTCCGGCGCACCCTGGAAGGTGAGCGGCTCCCCGAAGTAGATGCGGTAGCGCGTGGGCAGCGGGAACGGGAAGATCGTCGGCGTCACCGGAAGCGCGGGGAAGGACAGGAGCTTCGCGATCGGCTTCAGGTCGAAGAGCGCGGGCGCCTGCTCCTCCGCGCCCACGACGCCGATCGGCACCACCGGCGCGTTCATCTCCA
>JAEZXM010000010.1 GCA_023419875.1 Pseudomonadota bacterium
GGCTTCAGGTCGGTCGAGGCGTTCCGGGCGAAGGTCATCGCTCGCGTGGAGGAGCTCGAGCGGGCGGCGGCCGCCGAGCGTGAGGCCAAGGGGGTGCCGGCGCTGGGCGCCCGCGGCGTCAGGAAGCAGAAGCACACCGAGCGGCCCACCACCTGCGAACCCCGCCGCGTGCTCGACCCTCGGGTCGCCGCCCGGGACACGGGGAAGAGGATCCAGCTGCTCGAGAAGCTGGCGACGTTCCTCGATGACTATCGCGACGCGTGGGAGAAGTTCTGCAAGGGCAACCGGAAGGTTCTCTTCCCTCGCGGCACCTACTTCATGCGCGTGAGGTTCGGGGTCGCCTGCGCGGGCGGCTGACGTCGTCCCCCCCCACAGGTCGAGTCTTCATCGCGAGCCGCACGCTCGATGGGCGAAGCTCGCCCCGAGCGCGCGGCGAACCAATTGTTCGCTCTCAGCGCGCAACCGCGCGGCTCGCAGTGCGCTCTGCAGACCCCGGTCTGGATGCTCACCGGCCCCCATCTCCACGTCCCGACCCCTCGTTCCCGCCCCAGTCCGCCTCACGGCCGCCGTCCGTTTCGCGGACCTCTGGGTTCGGTCTCGGTCCGCGCCCTCCGCGGTCCCCCTCCGATCAGTTGTGCGGCGGAAACGCAGCCGGCGCGTCCGTGCCGCCGTTCCCGATCGGCTCCTCGCCGGGCTTCTGCGGGATGGGCCCCGCGGGTATCCGGATCTTGCGCGGGTCCGCCGGGTCCTCTTCGATGCGGGGCGCCTCTTCGTCCGGCGGCGCCTTCCGTTCCTGGTCGCGATCGGTCATGGCCCAAAGCTAGCCACCAGCGCCCGCGCGGGTCGGCGGACGGCGCGACCAGGCGCGCTCCCGCGCACCCGAAATGCCGGGGACCCGGCCGCCTGTTCCCAAGAGAACGTCGCCCCCCGCCGCGCCCTTGCTCCCCCGCGCCTCGATGGAGAGATCGCCTCCCGTGCGTACGCCCGCCCGCTCGTTGCTGGTTCACGCCGCCGTCGTCGCCGCCGTCCTCGTCCCCTCTCCGGCGCCCGCGGCGGGCGACCTCGTCTATGTCGCGCTCGGGGAACGCACGCCTCCGGGTGCCCGCTCCGGGGACCAGGATCGGATCGCAGGTCGCCTCGCGGCGGGGCGCGCCCGGATCCGGCGCGTGGATCTGACCGCGCCGGGTCTGCGCGCCGAGGACGTCCGGCGGACGAGCCTCGCGCCCGCGCTCGCCTTGCGACCGAAGGTGGTCACGCTCGCCATCGGCGCCGCCGACGCGTGCGGCACGACCGAGCTCCGGCGCTTCGCGCGCGACCTGCACGTGGTGACGGAGCTGCTCCGCCGGAACTCCGGCGTGGTGGTCCTCTCCACGATGGCGACCCCCGAGGGCCCCTGCAGCCGCTCGGGCCCGGCCCTGCGCCGGCGCGTGGCCGCGTTCAACGCGGTGATCGCGCGAGCCGCTTCCCAGAACGGCGTCCTGCTCGCACAGGTGCGGCCCGACGGCGAGGGGCCGGAGAGCCCGTGGGAGGCGGCGGTTGCGGCGGAGCTCGAGAACGCGCTCTCGCCCGCGGCCCATGCTTCCGAGGCTCGCCGGCGTCCCGGCGGGTGAGCCGGCGAGCGCCCGCCCTGCGATCGCCCGGACCCTCGGGGGTACGACCCGTCGCACCGGGTGCGCCGTTCCCGCGGGCGGCGTCTGCTCGGCTTCGGCGGGCGAGCCGCCGCGGGAGGTGCGAGAGATGCCGCTCGAGCAGGAGTTCGCGGAGGCGCAGGAGCGCGTGAAGAGGCTGACGAAGCGTCCCGACAACGCGCAGCTCCTCGAGCTGTACGGCCTCTACAAGCAGGCGACGGAGGGGGACGTCGCGGGCAAGCGCCCCGGCATGCTCGACCTCGTGGGCCGCGCCAAGCACGACGCCTGGGCGGCGCGCAAGGGGACCGACCGAGCCGCCGCGATGCAGGCGTACGTGCAGCTGGTGGACCGGCTTGGCCGCGAGCTCGGGTTCGTCGGATAGTGAGCCCCCGCGAGGGTGACGCCGCGCCCGCAGGCCGGAACTGCCAACGACCTGGCACGCCCGGCCAAGTCGTGCGCGCGGGGCCGGTGTTTCCTCACCCGGAGAACGCGGGAGGATTCGATGAGCGGAACGACGGCGGCGCGCGGCGACTTCGACGTGGTGGTGATCGGCTCGGGCGTGGGCGGCCTCGTCGCCGCGGCGCTCCTCGCACGCCTGGAGGGCCGGCGCGTGCTGGTGCTCGAGCGCCACTGGCGCGCGGGCGGGTTCACGCACACGTTCGAGCGCCCGGGTGGCTTCCGCTGGGACGTGGGCGTCCACTACGTGGGCCGCGAGGTCGAGACGCCGGGTGTTCCCTGCGACACCTTCCGCGTGGCGGGCGGCGGCGCGCTCCGCTGGAACCGGCTCCCCGATCCCTTCGAGCGCATCCTCTTTCCCGGCCTCGACTTCGAGGTGCGCGCGGGGCGCGAGCGGTTCGCCGAGGACCTCGTCCGCGTCTTCCCCGCCGAGGAGCGTTCCATCCGCGCCTGGCTCGACGACGTCGCCCGCGCGGCCAGGATCACCACGCTCCGCGTCGTGCGCGAGGCCCTCCCCGCGCCTGCCCGCTGGGCGTTCGACCTCGCCACGACCCGCCGCACCGCGATGGCCGACGCGCCCACGGGCGCGTACCTCGAGCGCCGCTTCCGCGACCCGCGGCTCCGGGCGATCGCGGGGGCGCGCTGGGGCGACTACGGCCTCCCCCCGGGCCAGAGCGCGTTCTACGCCCACGCGGTCGTCACCCATCACTACTTCGAGGGCGCGGTCTATCCGGTCGGCTCGGCGGCAAGCATCCTCGAGGCGATGCGGCGGACGATCGAGGAGGCGGGAGGTGCCGTCCGCGTGCGCGCCGAGGTGGAGCGGATCCTGGTCCGCGGCGGCCGGGCCGCGGGCGTGCGGCTTCGCGGCGGGGAGGAGATCCTCGCACCCGTCGTGATCTCCGACGCCGGCGCCCGGAACACCTACCTCCGGCTCCTGCCGCCGGAGGTCCCCGTGCCGTTCCGGCCGGCGCTCGCCGCCGTTCCGCCCGGCACCGGGTTCGCGACGCTCTACCTCGGGCTCTCCGCCTCGGGCGAGACCCTCGGCGTCCGAGGCGAGAACGTGTTCATCCAGCGAAGCCTCGACCCTGACGCCGACTACGCCGCCCGCTCGCGGCTCCTCGAGGGGGAAGCGCGGCAGGTCTACGTCTCCTTTCCCTCGGTGAAGGACCCGCTCGCCACCGCCCACACCGCGGAGATCATCGCCCCCGCAGACCCGTCCTCGTTCGCGCGCTGGCAGGGGACGCGCTGGATGAAGCGGGGGGCGGACTACGCGGCCGTGAAGGAGCGGATCGCCGACGCGCTCCTCGCGCTCGCCGAGGAGCGGCTGCCGGGGCTCTCGCAGCTCGTCGTGCACCGCGAGCTCTCCACACCGCTCACGACGTCGGACCTCGCCGGCCACAGCGTGGGCGAGTCGTACGGCGTCCCCGCTCACCCGGGAGCGCTGCGGCATCCGTGGCGCACGGCGCGCACGCCGGTGCGCGGTCTCTTCCTCACCGGCACGGACGCGCTCTTCCTCGGCGTCGTCGGCGCCGGCATGGGCGGGCTCGCCGCGGCGCTCGCCGTCGCCGGGCCGTCGCTCATGCCGCGCCTCGCGAAGGAGTCGCGTCGGATCGCGGCCCACCCCACGGCGCCTCCCGAGGAGCTCCGCCGTGCGGTGGCCTGAGATCCTCGCCGGGCGTGCCGTCCGGGCGAGACCGGAGAACCGCTGGGCGCTTCCCTTGCTGCGGTGGGTCCCGCCCCTCTGTTCTCTCAGCGCGACCCGCGCCGCTCCGACCACTCCGTGGGCGACATCCCCTTCCAGCGCCGGAAGGCGCGGTTCCAGGCGGTCTGATCCGAGAACCCGAGCCTGAGCGCCACCTCGCCGAGCGGCATCCGACCGGCGGCGAGGAGCCGCTCGGCCTCGGCCTCCCGGAAGGACTCGAGCACTCCGCGGAAGGACGTGCCCTCCTTCTCCAGACGGCGGTGCAGCGTGCGCTCGGAGAGCCCGAGCGCCGCCGCGACGTCTGCGGCCGACGCACGGCCCTCCGGGAGGAGGAGACGGAGGCGGCTGCGCACCTGGGTCGCCACCTCCTCCCCCGCGCCGCCGCCGAGCCCGACGTGCTCGGCCAGCTCGCGGAGGGTCGCGAGGAGCGCCGCGTCGGCGCCCGGGAGGCCCGCCCTCCAGGACATCTCGGGGATCCGGAGCGCGGCGGTGGCGTTGCCGAACGAAACGGGCGCGCCGAGGAGCGCGGCATGACGAGTCGGCCGCGCCGGCGTGGGCCGCGAGAGGCGGACCTCGTCCACGATGAACGGCGGTGACTTCATCCGCTCGCGGAACCGGCCGACGAACACCGCCAGCGTGAACTCGTCCGAGTAGGCCGCGTCCTGTCCCGGCGCGTTGACGAGCCGAACCTCGGCGGCGTCACCCGGCTCGACGATCTCGATCGCCACCCCCTCTGCCACGTACCGGAAGTGGGCGGCGAGGGCGTGGAAGGCGGCGCCCACCGTGGGCGAGCTCGCGGCGAGGTAGTCGATCGCGCCGAATGCGCCGAACGGGATCGAGAGCGCCACCTCGGTCGCGAGCTCCTCGCGCGGCGCGCGCCGCGCGGCCGCCTCCCAGCGCGCGCGGAAGGACGCGATGGGCACGGTCGCGTCCACCGGTTCGATGGCGTCCGAGGCGATGCCCGCTGCGGCCTGCATGGCATCGGCGTCCAGGCCGAGCCTCCGGAAGCCGGCGAGGAGCGCGCGGACGGTCGGCGCAGGAACCGCTTTCATGCCGGCAACATAGCGCAGGTGCACGCCGGGGCTCGCCCGCCCACCCGAACAGCGATCGGCCGTCCGGCCTCCTGCCCGGGTAGTATGGTCGAGACGTTCGCCAGGCAGGGGGGACATCCATGCGCAGCTTTGCCGTCGTTCTGGCAGTGGCCTGCTCGCTCGTTGCCGCGGCCTGCACCGTCGGTCCGTCCACGGAGGGCGGCGAGACGGTCGGCACGCACCGCGTGCGGGCCTCGCCCGAGGCCGCGCGGGAACTCGTCGCGCGGGGCGGCGCCGTGATCGCCGACTACGGCGGGTTCCAGCTCCTCGAGCTGCCGTCCGGCGTCCTCCCCTCGGCCCTCGAGCAACCCGGCGTCGAGCTCCGAGACGACTCCGTCCGGATCCTCCTCAACTCCGGCGACCTCGACACCACCTCGCCCGCGGCCGCGGCGCTCGCCGCCGAGTTGCCTGCGGACCGGGTCGCGCCGAGCCTGCACCTCGTCCAGCTCGCGGGCCCCATCCGCGCCGAGTGGCACGAGGCCCTCGCCGCGAGCGGGCTGCGGATCGTGAGCTACGTCCCGCACGACGCCTACCTCGTGTACGGCCCGGCCGCAAACCTGGACGCGTTCTCCGAGGAGATCGACCCGCGCGTGCTCCAGTTCCGCGCCGCGTACACGGCCCCGCTCAAGATCGACCGGGCGCTCTCGGGGCACGACCCCGGCGCCTACGCCGTCCAGCTCGTCGAGGACCCAATGGTCAACGGGGAGACGCTCGCGCTCGTCCGGTCGCTCGCGACGGTGGAGCCGCGCGTGGACCACGCCCTCGGATACGTCAACGTCGTCCTCCGGACGGATCGCGCCGGGGCCGAGGCGCTCGCCGCCCGCCCGGACGTGGTCTCGGTGCTCGAGTGGTCCGAGCCGCAGCTCAACGACGAACGGCAGGACATGGTGCTCGCCGGAGCCATCTCGAACGGCGTGCCGACGGGGCCCGGCTACCTCGCCTGGCTCACCGCGAAGGGCTTCACCCAGGAGCAGTTCGACGCCTCCGGGTTCGGCGTGGACGTCTCGGACAGCGGGCTCGACAACGCGACCGACCAGCCCGAGCACCCGGGCCTGTACCGCCACGGCAACCCGACCGCCGGCAGCCGCGTCGTCTATGCCCGGCTCGAGGGCACCCCGCACTCCGGGGGCACGCTGCAGGGCTGCGACGGCCACGGGACGCTCAACGCCCACGTCGTCGGCGGGTACGTGGGCTCTTCGTCCGCGCCCTTCACCGATCCCCAGGGATTCCGGTACGGCCTCGGCGTGGCGCCGTTCGTCCGGCTCGGGTCCTCGGTCGTGTTCGACCCCTCCTACTTCACCGCGCCCGACTACGAGGACCTCCAGTCGCGAGCGTACGCCGCCGGGATGCGCATCTCCAGCAACTCGTGGGGCGCGAGCACGTCCGCGTACACGTCCGACGCGCAGCGCTACGACGCCCTGGTCCGCGACGCGCAGCCGACAGGCTCCGCGGTGCCCGCCGCCGGCAACCAGCAGATGGTGATCGTCTTCGCCGCCGGCAACGACGGGCCTTACACCGGATCTGTGGGCTCGCCTGCCACCGCCAAGAACGTCATCGCCGTCGGGGCCGCCGAGGGCGTGCAGGCGTTCAACGGGGCCGACGGGTGCGGGGTCGGCGACTCGGGCGCGAACTCGGCGATGGACGTCATCTACTTCTCGAGCCGCGGGCCGACGGCCGACGGCCGCATCCGGCCGGACCTCATGGCCCCCGGCACGCACATCAGCGGCGGCGTCGCGCAGGCGCCCGGGCAGCGCGGGCCGCCCCCGGCGTTCCCGCTCGGCAAGGCCCTCTCCTGCTTCGCCGCGACCGGCGTCTGCGGCGGCGTCAGCAACAACCGGTTCTTCCCGGCCGGTCAGGAGTGGTACACGGCCTCGTCCGGCACGAGCCACTCCACGCCGGCCGTGGCCGGCGCGGCGGCGCTCCTGCGGCAGTGGTCCCTGAACCAGGGGCTCCCGCCGCCGTCGCCCGCGATGACCAAGGCCTACCTCGCGAACTCGACCCGCCACATGACGGGCGAGGGCGCGAACGACTCGCTCCTGTCGCGCAACCAGGGCATGGGCATGGTGGACCTGGGCGCCGCCTTCGACGGCACGGCGCGGCTGCTTCGCGACCAGGAGGCGGAGGACCTCTTCACCGCCAGCGGGCAGACGCGGACCTTCACCGGCAACATCGGCGATGCCACCCGGCCGTTCCGGGTGACGCTCGCCTGGACCGATGCGCCCGGCGCCACCTTCGGCGCCGCCTGGGTGAACGACCTCGATCTCACGGTCGAGGTGAACGGACTGCTCTACCGGGGCAACGTCTTCTCGGGCGCGACCTCGATCACGGGCGGCGCCGCCACCCCGCGCGACAACCTGGAGTCCGTGTTCCTCCCCGCGGGCGTCACCGGCCCGTTCACGGTGCGTGTCACCGCGGCCACCATCGCTGGCGACGGCGTCCCCGGGAACGCCACCGCGCTCGACCAGGACTTCGCCCTCGTCGTCTGGAACGAGTGCGCAGAGACCCCGCCCGCCTCCCCGCAGGGCGTGAGCGCCGCGCCGGCGGGCGACAACGCGATCTCGATCTCGTGGAACGCGGTCCCGGGGGCCACTGGATATCAGGTGCACCGAGGCCCCTCCGCCGCCGGCCCGTGGACGTTCGCCGGCAGCCCGGCGGCGCCGCCCTTCGTGGACGCCGGCCGCTCCGGCGGGACGACCTATCACTACCAGGTCCGGGCGCGACGCGACTGCGCCGCCTCGGCCCCGGCGGTTGCCTCCGCCACCGCGACCGGCGCGTGCCTCCTGCCCCCGGCGTTCGGCGGCCTCCAGAGCGCCGCCAGCACCGGGGGCATCACCTGCGCCGACTTCCTCACCTGGACCGCGGCGACCCCGAGCTGCGGCGGCGCGGTGACCTACGACGTCTTCCGTGGTGTCCCCGGGTTCACACCGGGTCCGTCCAACCGGATCGCCACCGGGATCGCGGGGACGACCTTCACCGACCAGGGGGACCTCGTCTCGGGCACGCTGTACGGGTACGTGGTCCGCGCCGTCGAGACCTCGACCGGCGGGAGCGCGTCGGACGAGAACACGGTGATCCGGGCCGCGCGCCCGTACTTCGCGGGCGGGCGGTTCGAGGACGACTTCGACGACGTCCGTCCTCCCTCGCCGGTCGAGTGGTGGAGCGAGCGGATCGTCTCCGGCACGGACGGCCTCGGCATCGTCGAGGGTTGCCACTACCAGTCGTCCGCCGCTGCGTACCGCTTCGGCTCATCGGCCACGACCTGCGGCGGCTCCTACGCGAACTCCGTCCAGAACCGGCTCGTGATGGGTGGCGACGCCGCCAGCGGGTTCGTGATCCCCGGGAACGGGTCGACCCTGGAGTTCCGGCTCTGGTACGACTTCGAGTCCTACTACGACGGGGCGGTGCTCCAGTACTCGACCGCCGGGCCGGACGGTCCCTGGACGACGATCCCCTCGAGCTCCACCGCCGGGAGTCCGTTCATCCAGACCGGCGGATACGACGGGACCAGCTATTCGCTCGGCTCCGCGTGGACCGGGCGGCAGGCGCCGGCCGACGGCGCCCTGCGCCCGGTGGTCGTGAACCTCGACGCGCTCGAAGGGCGCACCGCCTGGTTCGCCTGGCTCTTCCACACGGACTCGGTCATCACGCGTGAAGGGCTCTTCCTCGACGACGTCGTCTTGAACGGCACCGGGGGGACGTGCTCCACCACGCCCGTGCCCCCGGGAACGCCCTACCGGTTCCGCCTCACCGGGCTGCCGAGCACGGCGCGAGCGGACGACCTCCTCACGGTGACGATCCTGGCCGTGGACGAGAACAATCAGACCGCCACCTCCTACGCGGGCACGGCCGCCCTCACGAGCGACGACCCGCAGGCGGTCCTGCCCGGAACCGTCACGTTCACCGCAGGTGTCGCCACTCCCCAGGTGCGGTTCCGGACCGTCGGGCGCCGGTACGTCACGGCGGTGGACACGTCGATCTCCGCCCTTCGCGGCACCGGCACCACCCAGATCACCGCCGGACCCGCCGCCGCGCTCGCGTTCCAGGTGCAGCCTCTGAACACGACCGCAGGGTGGATGCTCTACCCCGCGCCGAGCGTGTCCGTGCGCGACGCCTTCGGGAACGCGACGACCGAGGCGTCCCCGGTGTCTCTCGCGCTCGCCCCGAACGACGCCAGCGCCGTGCTGAACGGGACGACGTCCACGAGCGCGGTCTCCGGCGTCGCGTCGTTCACGGCCGTGTACGTGGAGCGGGCCGGCACCGGGTACCGACTCGTCGCGACCAGCCCGGGGCTCACTTCGGCAGAGAGCGAGCCCTTCTCCGTGGCGGCCGGAATGGTCCAGAGGATCGCGATCTCCTCGCAGCCGACGGCGGTTCGAGCCGGGGACTTCTTCTCCCCACCGCTCGCGGTGCAGCTCCAGGACCGGTACGGCAATCCGACGCAAGCCTCCGGCTCGATCTCGCTCAGCATCGCCAACGGGCCGCTCGACGGCCACGTCCTCGGGCAGACCACCCTCTGGGCGACGGACGGCATCGCGAACTTCGGCGGCGCCTGGCTGGACAAGGTGGGCACGTACCGCATCCTCGCGAGCGGGACGGGCCTGGGCACCGCCACGTCCGAGCTTATCGACGTGAAGCCGGGCGATCCGCACCACGCCCGGTTCTCCGCCGCGCCGTCGATGGGGCAGGCCGCTGTTCCGTTCGGGATGCCGTTCACGGCGACGCTCCTCGACCCGTACGGAAACCAGTGCACCTCCGCCTCCTCACCGGACCTCACGCTCTACTTCGCGGGCGGCTCGGCCCACGCGGCGCTCCTCGGAGCGACCACCGTCCGGCCGGTGAACGGGGTCGCGACCTTCGGGCAGGTGGGGTTCGACCGTCCGGGCGAGTTCACGGTGTACGTCGGCAGCCCCGGCATCGAGGGCGACTTCACCAGCACCATCGTGGTGGAGCCCGGGCCGGTGACCGGCTATCGGCTCTCGGGTCCGTCGAGCGTGGCCGCGGGCGAGTCGATCACCATCCAGGCCGAGGCGCTCGACGCGTACGAACGTTTCGAGCCGTATCTCGGCACCGCCTGGATCCTGACGTCGGATCCGGCCGGGGAGGTGCCCGACGACGAGGTCACCTTCTCGAACGGCACCTCCGGGCCGCTCGCCGTCGTCCTCCGCACCACCGGCACGCAGCGAATCGTGATGCGCGACGCGGCCGGCAACGGCGTCGAGGGCTCCCTCACGCTGGAGGTGACGGACGGAGAGCCCCCGCCGGAGCCTGGCGGCGGCGGCTGCGGGAGCGGCGGCGCCGCCGGTGCGGGGTCTCTCCTCGCGGCGGGGCTCTGGCTGGCGATGCTCCGCCGGCGTCGCGGGAGCTGAGCGCGATCAGCGCGGCACGCAGGCCGAGAGCACGAACTGAGGTGCTTCGATGAAGGCGGAGTTGCCCTGCGAACGCGCGGAGGCCGCTGCCAGGGCGAGCGACGCCTCCTGGCAGCGCCCGGCGCGGGCGAGGGTGGTCGCCTCCCATGCGGGCCAGTTCGGCACCTGGGGCTGGAGCTCGGCGGCCGCGTGGAAGAGCGGGGCCGCCTCGGCGAACGCGTTGCGCTCGTAGCGCACCCTGCCGAGCCCTCCGAAGTCATCCGCCCGACCTCGGATCGCCACGGCCACGAGGTACGTCCGCTCGTCGTGTGCTCGATTTGCGATGACGATGCGGGCGAGCAGGAGCCCGAGGGCGACGAAGAAGGCCAGGAAGGCAACGATCGCGATCGCGGGGACCGGAGACGGCGGGACGGTCGGTTCGCCCTCGGTCGCCTCGGGCGCCGCGCCACCCCGCTTCCACCCCAGCACGGACGCGAGGTACGCGATCACGGCGGGCGCGAGGAGCAGCCGCGCCGCGAGGCTGCGTGCCCGGGCCTCGGCCGGCTGCCGGCCCGTCCAGCGACGATCCTCTCCGACGGCGGCGGCGACCGCGCAGAGGAACGCGATCGCGAGGACGAGCGGCAGCGAGATCCCTTTCCCCACCGAGACGGGACCCCCCACCGCGAGCGGCACGGTCGCGAGCACCGCCAGGACCACGACGAGCAGGGTCGCACGGCGGAACACGACGACGTGCCGCGCTCGCTCCGCCGGGTGCGCCTCCGGGTCGAGCCTGCGGAGCCCGCCCGCGGCTACGTGGGCTCCGATGGCCGCGAGGCCATAGGCGATCGGCACCGAGAGGAGGGCCGCGGCGAAGGGGAGCCAGATCACCCACGCAGGAAGGACCTGGCGGACGGCCTCGAGGGAAGCGGGGGTCATGGGGGCCCAAGGATACACGGGCCGCCCCGGAGGGTGGAGATCGGCGAGGGCGCAGGCCGGTTCCTAGCGCTCCGGCTCGATCCGCAGGAGCTTCCCCCGTTTCGAGTCGGTGAGGAGGTAGAGCGCGCCGTCCGGCCCCTGCTTCACGTCGCGGAGCCGCTCGCCGAGGTCCCGCAGGAGGCGCTCCTCGCCGACCACCCTGTCGCCCTCGAGCACGAGCCGGATGAGCGCCTGCCCGGAGAGGGCACCGACGAGGAGGTTCCCCTTCCACTCGGGGAAGAGGTCGCCCGTGTACACGACCAGGCTCGACGGCGAGATCACCGGATCCCAGTAGTAGACGGGCTGCTCCATGCCGGGGGCCTGCGTCGAGGCGTGGATGGCGGAGCCCGAGTACTCCTCTCCGTAGCCGATCGTCGGCCAGCCGTAGTCCTTGCCGACCTCGACCAGGTTGAGCTCGTCGCCGCCCTGCGGCCCCATCTCCACCGCCCAGAGCCGGCCTTTCCCGTCGAGCGCCGCCCCGAGGACGTTGCGGTGGCCGAGGGTCCAGATCTCCGGGCGCGCGCCCTTCTTCCCTGCGAACGGGTTGCCCTCGGGAACGGCGCCGTCCGGGCGGATGCGGACGACCTTGCCGATGTGGCTCGCCAGATCCTGGGCCTGCCTCCGGCCCGCCAGGATGGACCGGTCACCCAGCGTCACGAGCAAGGTCCCGTCCGGACGGAACACGATCCGGCCGCCCGCGTGCGCGGAGGAGTCGAGCGTCGGCATCATCCGGAAGATCACCTGCACGCCCTCGACCCGCGGCCGGTCGCCGAGCACGAGCTTCCCGCGCGCCACCGCCAGCCCGTTCCCGCCCTCCCGCGGCTCGTAGTACGACCAGTAGACGAGCCCCGTGCGCCCGTGGTCCGGGCCGAGCACCACGTCGAGCAGACCGCCCTGGCCGCGGCCGTCCACGCGGGGCAGACCGGCGACGGACGCCATCTTTCCGCCCGGACCGATGACCTGGAGCCGGCCCTCGTGCTTCTCCGTGACGAGCATCCGCCCGTCCGGGAGAAAGGCGAGCGCCCAGGGAAGCGCGAGGCCGCCGGCGACCTCCGTGACCCGAAGTCGTGTCCGGGTGGTGACCTTCTGCGCGCGCGTCTGCCCGGGGAAGGCCGGCCGGAACTCGGGGACGTTGGGCGGTTCCGTCTCCGCGGACTCGGCGAAGGTGGACCCGGCGAGGAGGGCGAGGGTGAGCGCGGTGGTGGTTCGGGCGAGGGGCATGCCCGAGTCTTAGCGAGCGATCGTCCCGACGGCTTTGCCGACAGGGCGGGGTCCCGATGCTGCCGCCCGCACCCGCGGGCCACACCTTCCCGGAAGGAGGCGCCATGGCGAACGAGCAGATCGGAGACCGGCCCCTCACGGCCACGGTTGCGGAGCAGCTCCAGCAAAAGCAAGAGGTTCTCCCCCGACTCGAGGAAGCCGGCCCCTGGCTGCGCGAGTGGGGCCGCGTGCTCGTGCTCCCGGCGGCGGCCGCGGCCGGCCTGGTGCTCGGGCTCCTCGCCGGGCCCCGCAAGAAGGGCATGCCGGTGATGGTCCCGCTCCTCGCAGGTTGGCTCGTCTGGAGGCGCTTCTCGGCCCAGAAAGGCTGAGCGCCCCCCCACCACAGGGCACCCCGAACCGGAGGCGCCCCGAGCTGCGCCAGCGCCTTATCCTGGCGCGTCCGGGAGGCGCCCGTGCCGGACGAGCCGCACATCCTGGCGATCGACCTCGGCACCTCCGCGGTGAAGCTCGCGCTCGTCTCGGCGCGCGGCCGGATCGCCGCCTTCGAGAGCCGTTCGCTCGAGGTGAACCTCGTCGACGGCGGCGGCGCGGAGCAGGACCCGGCGGACTGGTGGGCGGCGATCCGCGACGGCACCCGGGCGCTCCTCGCGGCGGGCGCCGTCGCCCCGGAGCGCGTCCAGGCCGTGGGGATCGGCGCGCAGTGGTCCGGGACCGTGGCGGTGGACGCGGCCGGCGAACCGCTCCACCCGGCGATCCTCTGGATGGACTCGCGCGGCGCTCCCTTCGTGCGGGAGCTCACCGGCGGACCGATCCGGCTCCAGGGCTACGGCATCGACAAGCTCCTCGCGTGGCTCGGTCCGACGGGCGGCATCCCGCAGCACGGGGGCAAGGACGCGATCGCCCACGTGCTGTGGCTCCGGCGGGCGCGCCCCGAGATCTACGCCGCCGCCCACCGTTTCCTGGAGCCCGCGGACTGGATCGGCGCGCGCCTCACCGGCGTCCAGGCAACGACGCCCGCCACCATCACCCTCCACTGGCTCACCGACAACCGGGACCTCGGCCGCGTGCGGTATCACCCCGGCCTCCTCGCCCGCGCCGGGATGGATCCGGCGAGGCTTCCGCCGATCCTCCCGGCCGGCAGCGTGCTCGGGCCGCTCCGGCCCGAGGTGGCGCGCGAGCTCGGGCTCGGCCCGGGCGTGAAGGTCGTCGCGGGGTCGCCGGACATCCCGGTGGCCGCGGTCGGCGCGGGGGGCGTGGGCGATGGCGAGGCCCACGTCTCGCTCGGCAGCTCGTCCTGGCTCTGCTGCCACGTCCCGCGCAAGAGGACCGACCTCCTGCGGAACATGGCCGCGCTCCCGTCGGCGATCCCCGGGCGCTATCTGCTGGTGAACGAGCAGGAGAACGCGGGCGCCTGCGTCGCCTGGCTCCGGGATCTGCTCCTTCCCGGCGGCAGCCTGGCCGACGTCGACGCGCTCGCCGCCGCCGCGCCGCCGGGCGCCGGCGGCGTGCGCTTCGCGCCGTGGCTCAACGGGGAGCGCTCGCCGGTGGACGACCACGCGGTGCGCGGCGGGTTCCTCCGCCTCGGCCTCGACACCGGCCGGGCCCACCTCGCCCGCGCCGTGCTCGAGGGCGTGGCGCTCAACACGCGCTGGCTGCTCCGGGGCGTGGAGCGGTTCGTCGGCCGGCGCCTCGGGCCGATCCGCGCCATCGGCGGCGGGGCGCGCTCCGACGCCTGGTGCCGGATCTACGCCGACGTGCTCCAGCGGCCCATCCTTCCGCTCGAGGATCCCGTGCGCGCGAACGCCCGCGGCGCCGCCCTGCTCGCCTCCGCGGCCATGGGCTGGATCCGCGTGGACGAGATCCCCGGGCTCGTCCCGGTGGCCCGGCGGTTCGACCCCGACCCGGCGCTCGGGTCGCTGTACGCTTCGGCGGAGCGCGAGCTGGTGCGCGCGTTCGGCGAGGCGCGGCGCCGGGCGCGGCGACTCGGCCGCTCGTAGGGAGGAGGGTCGATGAGGCTCGAAGGGCTGCGGAACCGCGGGGCCCGGATCGCGCTGGCGATCGCCGGGCGGCTGCCCGCGCGCCTGGTGGCGACGCTGGAGCGAGCGGTGCGGCGGATCCCGGCCGTCCGCGCCCGCCTCCGCCTCGAGCTCGAGCCCGTGCTCCAGGAGCTCGCTCCCACCGTGAAGCCGTACCGCGGACGCCGGCCGGACGTCTCCCGGCTTCCGGCCGAGGGAAGGCCGCGCGAGGAGCTCCTCCGCGAGCTGGACGCGCTCGCGGCGGAGGAGGCACCGCGCTGGCGCGATGGCCTCGTCTCCGGGGCCGTCTACCACGGCGATCCCGGGCACTCGGCGTTCCTCTCCGAGGTCTATTCCAAGCAGATCCAGGCGAACCCCCTCCACGCGGACGTCTGGCCCTCGATCACCGCGTTCGAGGCGGAGATCGTCGCCATGACGGCGGCGATGCTCGGCGGAGATCCCGGCGAGGTGCGCCCCGATCGGAAGATCGTGGGGGCGGTCAGCTCGGGCGGGACCGAGTCCATCCTCCTCGCCATGAAGGCCTACCGGGATCGCGCCCGCTCGCGCGGGCTCGAGCGGCCGGAGATCGTCGCCCCGACGACCGCCCACGTCGCGTTCGACAAGGCCTCGTTGCTCTTCGACATGCCCATCCGCCGGGTCCCGGTGGGCTCCGGCGGCGTCGCCGACCCCGCGGCGATGCGGCGGGCGGTCAACGGGCGCACCGCGGTGCTGGTCGCGTCCGCGCCCGCGTTCCCGCACGGCCTCGTCGATCCGGTGCCGGAGCTCGCGGAGCTGGCGTCGCGGCGGCGGGTCGGCCTGCACGTGGACGCGTGCCTCGGCGGCTTCGTGCTCCCCTTCGCCCGGCAGCTCGGATACCCGGTGCCGCCGTTCGACTTCGCCGTGCCCGGCGTGACCTCGATGTCCGCCGACACGCACAAGTACGGCTACGCGCCCAAGGGCACGAGCGTCGTGCTCTACCGCGGGAGCGAGCTGCGGTCGTACCAGTGGTTCACCTCGACCGACTGGCCCGGCGGGCTCTACCTCTCGCCGACGCTCGCGGGGAGCCGCCCCGGCGCGCTCTCGGCGGCGGCGTGGGCGGCGATGCTCGCGCTCGGCGAGCGCGGTTACCGCGAGGCGGCGGGGCGCATCCTGAAGGCGGCCGAGGGCGTGAAGGACGCCGTCCGGGCGGTGCCCGAGCTCCGGCTGGTGGGGGATCCGCTCTTCGTCGTCGCGTTCACCTCGGAGGTGCTCGACGTCTACCGGGTGCTCGACGGCATGGGCCGGCGGGGCTGGAGCCTCAACGGCCTCCAGCGGCCGCCGGCGGTCCACCTCGCGGTGACGTTGCGCCACGCGCAGCCGGGCGTCGTGGACCGGTTCCGGGCGGACCTCGCCGCCGCCACCGCCGAGGCGCGGGCCGCCCCGGCGGAAGGCGGCGGCCTGGCCCCGATCTACGGCCTGGCCGGTCGCCTCCCGCTGCGCGGTGTCGTGGACGACATGCTGCGGGCCTACCTCGACATGCTGTACGGACCGTGAACCGTGAGCTTCACGGAGGCGACGCTCCGGGGCGTCCGTCGCCCCGCGCCGTCGTCGCCCCGTCGCTTGCCCGTCCCGCCCGCTCCGTGCGACGCTCCCGTCCTCCCGCCGGCATTCCGCCGGCACACGCTCGCTCCGGGGGAACCATGAGAGTCGCCGTCGTCGCCGCACTGCTCCTCGTCTCCGCCTCGCCCGCGGCCCGTGCCGCCGAGTCGGCCGACGCCATGGCGACCGACCTCGCGCGCATGATGATGCCGCAGTCCACCTACGAGCAGCTCGTCTCCACGATGGACGCCCAGATGCGGCAGACGATGGCGCCGATGATCCAGAAGCTCGCGCCCGACGTCGACCCCGAGGAGCTCGTGCCCGTGTTCGCCGACGAGCTCGCCGCGATGGTGCGCACGCTCATGCCGAGCTACGACGAGATGAGCGCGCTCCAGGCGAAGATCCTCGCCAAGCACTACACCGTCGCCGAGCTGAAGGAGCTCCGGGCGTTCTACCGGAGCCCTCTCGGGCAGAAGTCGATCCGGATCACGCCCGAGGTGATGAAGGACGTGACGTCGTGGGTGCAGAGCTCGCTCACCGAGCGGATGCCCGCCGCCATGCAGGAGTTCCAGCAGGCGGTGGAGCCCAAGATCCGGGAGTACGTGCGGACGAAGGGGAAGAAGTAGCGCCTATCCGAAGCTCGCCGCGAGCTGGTCGAGCACCCGCTGCTCGGCGGCCGAGATCTTGCCCATGCCCAGGAAGCCGCCCGAGGCCTCGGCGGTCGCCCGGGTGGCGTGGAGGAGCTGCTCCTTCAGCTGGGCGCGCTCCGCCGCGGTCATGCCCTCGCAGAGGCCCTCGACGTAGGTCCGCCAGGCGTCGAGGAGCTTCGGCTCGGGCCGGTGCGTGAGCCACCGCTCGAGGAGCTCTCGCTCCATCGTGCCGGGCTTCATCCCCTTGTTGTCGGCGTGCTCGAGCACCGCCCTCCGCTCGTCCTCGTCGATCCGGCCGTCCGCCCAGGCGACCTCGACGAGCGGCACCGTCGCGAGCGCCGCCACGAGCTCCGGCTTCACTTCGAGCTGGACGAGCCTCGTGAGGATCGCGTCGCTCTTGATGCCCGAGACGGCCGAGAGCGCCTCCTTGGTCTCGGCGGTGCGCTTCAGGGCCCGGAGCTTCTCGATGAGCACCTTGTCCTGCTCGAGGAAGAAGGACTCCTCCAGGGCGCGGGCGGCGAGGTCGTTGGGCTTCTTCGGTCCTGTCATGCTGCGGCTCCTCTCGGTGAACCTCGGGGTCCGCCGGCGTTATCCCCCGGCCCGCTCCAGCCGGGCCAGCCATTCCTCCGAGAGCCCGGCGGCCCGGGCGCCCCGGCGGACCACCTCCCGCCAGGCGGCGGCCGGCGGGGCCTCGGCCGGGAGGCGGCGGGCCGGGGCGGTCCGGTAGG
>JAEZXM010000030.1 GCA_023419875.1 Pseudomonadota bacterium
GATCGAGGGTCTCCGCCGCGAGCTCCCAGCGGAAGGCCAGGCCGCCGCGGTACCGGGCCTCCAGGATCTCGGCGTAGCGGCGCAGCCACGCCGCCTCGGCGCGGAACGGCTGGAGCTCGCCGCCGCCCTCGAGCGCGTCGCGGACGAGGTCCCCCAGCGCGGCCAGAAGGCGACGGGCCTCGGCCGGGTCATCGATGACGAGGCCCGCCACGGCGTGGAGCGTGTTGAGGAGGAAGTGCGGGTGGAGGTGCACGCGCAGCCGGGCCAGCTCGGCGTCGCGGCGCAGGCCCTCGACCTCCAGGGCGCGGAGGCGGGAGCGCTCCAGGGCGGCGGGGAGCTGGAACAGGAGGAGCCACAGGCAGCCGAGGGCGAGGCCGACGAGGGTGCCCCCGGCGACCGCCGCGGCCGGGGCGTGTCGCCCCCGCTCGTGGGGAACGACGATGAGGAGGCCGAAGGCCACGCTGACGAGGACGCCGCCGACCCATGGCGCCCACCGCGGGGCGCGCCAGCGCCGCGCCGCGGCCAGCCCGAGGCTGAGGGCGGCGCACTGGAGCACGGCCAGCGCGCCCGTGAGCACCGAGAGCCAGCGGGGGTAACCGTGCGAGAGGTCGTGGACGGCGTGGACGCCGGCGAGGATGGTCACGACGCCCAGGCCGAGCCAGGGGTGGGACGCCGCCGTGGGCGCGGCCGGCGGCGCCGGGGGCTCGATGGCGCCGGCCCCCGCCCGTGTGTTGTCGAACGCCATCCCGCCTCCGGACCCGGTCCCCGGCCCATCCTCGCGGAAACGGCGGCGTTCGCCAACCGCGGATCCTCCCCTCGCGGCGCGCCAAGTAGAGGTGTCCTGCTCCCTGGCAAGTAGAGATGTCCGGCTCACGGACGCATCAGCGCCAGAACTCCCACCACGGGCGTTCGAGACGCGTGAGTTCCTCTTCCGTCAGCGACTCCAGCCCGTCGTTGACGTAGGGCGAGTTGGGTGCACCGCCGCCGGTGAAGACGAGGTCCCAGAGGATCTTCCCGTCGCCGTCGAGCCGCACCAGCCGCGCGTTGGGCTCGCCCGCCGGGTTGAGGGAGGAGAGGAAGTAGGCCACGCAGCCGTCTTCCGCGGTCGGCGCGAGCACGCCGCCCGCCTGCTCCTTGAACCGCTTGTCGGGGAGCGTCCGCTCCCAGAGCCGCTTCCCGGAGGGGCCGACCTTTGCAATGACGGCCGAGCCGCTTCCAGCCGGCCATCTGGTCCACCAACAGGGAGGTGACGTTCCCGTCGTGGTGGGCGGCGCGACGCGTGGGCGCGTGTGCGCTGTGGTCAGACCATTTGAAGCGCGTCAGTACGAAGATCCTATACTGAGTCACGGCCGATTCGCCGTCACGGAGGGAACCATGAAATACGTTCTGATCGCCGGAGCGCTGCTCTTGGCGTCGCTGACCGTATCGACCGCGGTCCAGGCCGGATCCGGAAGCGAGGCTTGTGTGAGCCACTGCGAAGAGGCCGCGTCCGAGCGTTATGAACGGAACACGCCCGAGTGGTCAGCTTTCTTCAACGGCTGCATGCGTACCTGCTGGAAGAAATGACGAAGTCTGCCGATCTGAGGACACGCCCCGCTTCGTCGCTTGCTGGCCGTCCGGGTCTAGAGAGTTCGTCTATCCCTTGGCTGAGTAAGAACTTCTCTGACAGGACCTGCGTGGGACCGGTCAGCCGCCAGATCCACCGAGGCGATGGCGAGGGAAACGGGGTGCGAGCCCGTGAGCACGCATTCGGAGAATGGTGGCGCGGCGGAGTCGGTGAAGGGATCCGAGGCGACGATGTCGCCGGACGTGATGTGGACCGCGCCAACGTCCACCGTCGTGATCGGCGGGGCACGAGCCGGCCGACGAGGGCGCTGGTGCAGGCGGCGTGCGGGGGTCTCCAGGCCAACCCGGAGTCGTGGGGCTCGAAGGAGATGCCCTCGCAGCAGATACACTGCTGCGTGTCAACGCCAAGTAGAAGTGTCCTGTCCTCTGCCAAGTAGAAATGTCCTTCTCGGCTGTGACCGCGCGAGCTGATTCCGTGCCGGGTCTCGAGTCGGACCTTCTCGGCGATGGCTGCCCTGAGGCCGAAACCCACGTGCAGTCCTAAGGGCTGCCGACAGGTTCAGGACCACGCCCACCTGGACCTGCACCGCTGTGGTCCGATCCGGTACCGTCGACGCATGCCCGCGCGACGCCGTGACGAAGGCCTCCGCATCGTCCCCCTCACGCCGGACCGCTTCCCCGACCTCGAGCGCCTGTTCGGGCCGAACGGTGCCTCCTGCGGCTGCTGGTGCATGTGGTGGCGGCTTCCCACGGCGGTGTTCCGAGCCGGGAAGGGCAACCCCAACCGGCGCGCGCTACGCCGCTACGTGGAGGCCGGCCACGTGCCCGGCCTCCTCGCCTACGACGGCGCGCTGGCCGTCGGTTGGATCGCGGTGGAGCCGCGGGCGAGCTACCCGCGCCTGGCCCGCTCCCGCAACCTGGCCGCCGTGGACGAGGAGCCGGTCTGGTCGATCACCTGCTTCTACGTGGATCGCCGGCACCGCGGCCGCGGCGTGATGCGGGCGCTCGTCGAGGCGGCCGCAACCCACGCGCGGGCCTGCGGGGCCTCGGCGCTCGAGGCCTATCCGCGGGAGCCTTCGCCCAGCACGGTGGACTCGTCGCTCTACACGGGGGTGCCATCGACCTTCCGTGCGCTGGGGTTCGAGGAGGTGGCGAGGCGCGTGCCCAGCCGGCCAATCATGAGGCTCGCTCTCCGGAGGCCGAAGGGACCGGGGCGCGCGGCGGGAGTTCGGCCAAGCGGCCGGGAGCACCACCGCGTGCGGAACTGACGGCTCCGAAGGCTTGGGAGCGGAACACCGTGGAAGAACCCGCAGCTGCTGGACGCGAAGGTACTCCTCAGGCCTCGGGCCGCGCGGGCGCCTTCACTCTCCGCCTCACCGCCGCCATCGACTCCAGCAACTTCCTGCGCGACTTGCTCTCGTCCTGCTTGGCCTGCAGGTACACCGTCATCGCGCCGAGCCGATCATCTCCGGCGCGAGGCACCTTCGCCGCCGCCGACGCCGGCTTCGGCTCGAGCCCTGCCGCCCGGCGTTCCTCGATGATGCGGTCCTTCTCGCGCTTCGTCAGACCATGCATTGCCAGGCGGACTCGATCCCGTTCGGTCTGGGCGCTTTGGATGACCGTGAGCACCGCTCCCAGCCTCTTGTTCTCGACAATCGCTCCCTGGCTGACCACGGGGTTCTTGTCGAAGAGGGAGTAGGGGAGGTGCCTTCCTTCGCAGTGGAGCTCGACCCGCCCGTCCTCCCACTCGTGCACCACGACGCGCTTGCGGGCGAGGAGCACGTTCTCCTTGCTGCGCTCGACCAGGTAAGTCTTCCGCTTGTAGTGAACCGTGAGGCTCAGCG
>JAEZXM010000039.1 GCA_023419875.1 Pseudomonadota bacterium
GCCTCGCGCCGGCGCCACCGCCCGCGCGGCCCCCGCCGACGGCCCCCGCCGCGATGACCGCGGCCGAGCCCGTCCCCGACGTCGACGCGCCCGTGCGCCACCGGGGATTGCTCTTCGCGTATCTGGCCGCCTTCCTCGCCGCGCTGGTGGTCGGAATGGTCGTCGGCCTGTGGACGGCGCGCTGAGCGCGCGCCGCCGGGAGCGGGAATCGCCGGACAGCAAAAGGGGTCCGCCTGTCGTTCAGCGGACCCCGCGACGGAATCGGAGGCTCTCGCTCTCCAGGATGGCCGGCGGAAGGCCGGTCTCACGTCACACCGTAGCGTTGGCCACCCGCCGCGGATCCGTCAACCGGTCCCGGTGGGTGTGGAGCCTACCCTCCGGGCACCGCCCTGAGCCGCCGCTTCTCGAGCAGGGAGCGGACCGCTCCGGCGAGGTCCTGGTAGCTCACCGGCTTGCGGAGGAAGTGCGCGATGCCGAGGTGCTCGATCTGCTTTCGCTCACGCTCGCCGCCGGACGTGATGACCACCACCGGGGTGTCCGCGATGGTCGGCTCGGCTCGGATCTTCTCCACGAGCGTGATCCCGGAGAGCACCGGCATGAAGAGGTCCGTCACCAGCACGTCGACCCGCGGCGGGCGCAACAGACGGTGGAACGCGGCCGAGCCGTCACCTGCGACCTCGATCGCCAGGCCGGGCAGGTTGTCCACCTCGGAGAGGCGGCGCAGCGCCGCGGCGTACATGGAGGCGACGAGGGCGTTGTCCTCGACCAGCAGGACGCGGTGGGCCGGCCGGCTGGGCCGCTCGCCCGCGAGCTGCGCCGAGACGTTCGCGAGCTTCTCTCGATCGTCCGCGCGGTCCTCGGGTACGCGGACGGCCACGCCGGCCGGCGTGCCGTCGGCGCCCTCCCGGCGGCGGAGCACCTCCACCTGGATCTCCACGGGCTCGAGGAGCTGCGGAAAGGAGAGGACCAGCGCCACCCGCTCGCCCGGCTCGAACTCACGCTCGGTGCAGATGAAGAGGCCGCCCGCGGAGAGGTTCTCCGTGTAGTCGAGCACGCTCTCGGCTCCCTGATACTGGACCGCCAGGATGAGCGGGAACCGGGGATGGGCGCGTCGCTCTTTGTACAAAGGTCCTCCGCGCCGGACTCATGCGACGAACGACTCATGCTACGCCATCGCGCCCGCGCCGGCACCACGCTACGTGAACCATGACGCGGTGACGTGCGCGCGGTGCGCACACGGGAGCCTTGCCTGTTTTCCGAAGATTGCGGGCGCCCTTTCCGCCCGGCTATGGTCCCCGGGCTCGTACGGAGGAACCCGTGGAACCCATCGAAGGACGTGTTGCGCTCGTCACCGGCGGCGGCCGGGGCATCGGCCGCTCCATCGCCCTGGCGCTCGCCCGCGCCGGCGCCCACGTGGCCGTCGCCGCCCGCACCGTGCCCGAGATCGAGGCAGTCGCCGCCGAGATCGCCGCGCTCGGTCGAAAGACCCTCTTCCTGCCGCTCGACGTCGCCGATCGGGCCCAGCTCGCGGCCGCGCCGGGCAAGGTGCAGGCGGACCTGGGACCCGTGGACATCCTGGTCAACAACGCCGGCATCCACCACAGCGGTCCCGTGCACCGGACCGACGACGCCGCCTGGGACGCAGTCCTGGCCGTGAACCTCACCGCCCCGTTCCTGCTCTCGCGCGCGTGCCTGCCCTCCATGTACGAGCGCAGCTTCGGTCGGATCGTGAACGTCGCCTCGGTGGCCGGACGGATCGGCCTCAAGTACGGCGCCGCCTACTCGGCCGCCAAGCACGGGCTCCTCGGACTCACCCGGAGCCTCGCCGCCGAGGGCGCGAAGCGCGGCGTGACCGCCAACGCGATCTGCCCGAGCTGGACGGAGACCGCGATGATGGAGGAGGCGGTCTCGGCCTTCGCGCGCGCCACCAACCGGCCGCCCGCGGACGCGCGCGCGGTGCTGCTCTCGTCGAGCCCGATCGGCCGCGCCGCCACCGCCGACGAGGTGGCCGAGGCCGCCGTCTTCCTCGCCACGAACTCGGTGGTGACCGGCCAGGCGATCCACGTGGACGGCGGTGAGGTGATGGCCTGAGGCGCCTCGCGCCTGTTGACCTGCCAGCCCCGGCCTGCCCTAATACGCCCTTCCCCCTGTCGCCCCGGGCCGTCCCCGGGCCAGCCACGCCGAAGCGAGGGCCGTCATGCAGACGAAGTTCCTTCTCCCCGAGGATCGGATCCCCACGCACTGGTACAACATCATCCCGGACATGCCTGGCCCCCTCGCGCCGGTGATCCACCCCGGGACGCTGAAGCCGGTCACGCCGCCCGATCTGCTCCCGCTCTTCCCCGGGCCGCTCCTCGAGCAGGAGATGTCGTCGGAACGCTGGGTGAAGATCCCGGACGAGATCCGCGAGATCTACCGCCTCTGGCGCCCCTCGCCGCTCTACCGCGCCCTGCGGCTCGAGAAGGCGCTCGGCACGCCGGCCCGCATTTACTACAAGTATGAGGGTGGATCGCCGGCCGGCTCGCACAAGCCCAACACCGCCGTCCCGCAGGCCTACTACAACAAGATCTCCGGGACAAAGCGGATCGCCACCGAGACCGGCGCCGGCCAGTGGGGGAGCTCCATGGCGCTGGCCTGCAAGATGTTCGGCCTCGACTGCACCGTCTACATGGTGAAGGTGTCGTTCACCCAGAAGCCGTATCGAAAGTCGATGATGCAGCTCTGGGGCGCGAAGGTCCTCGCCTCGCCCTCCGATCAGACGAACGCCGGCCGGTCGATCCTGGCGCAGGATCCGAAGAGCAACGGCTCCCTCGGCATCGCCATCTCCGAGGCGGTCGAGGACGCCGCCACCCACGAAGACACGAAGTACGCGCTCGGCTCGGTGCTGAACCACGTCTGCATGCACCAGACGGTGATCGGACTCGAGGCGAAGGAACAGCTCGCGCTCGCCGGCGAGAAGCTGCCGGACGTCGTCATCGGCTGCCACGGCGGAGGGTCCAACTTCGCCGGCATCTCGTTCCCGTTCGTGGCCGACAGGATGGCGGGCAAGCAGGTGCGGGCGCTCGCGGTGGAGCCCACCTCCTGCCCGTCGCTCACCAAGGGCGTCTACGCCTTCGACTACGGCGACACCACCAAGCTCGGGCCCATCGCCAATATGTACACGCTGGGTCACGACTTCATGCCCCCCGGCATCCACGCCGGCGGCCTGCGCTACCACGGCGGCTCGCCGCTCGTCGCCCAGCTCGTCCACGCCGGGGTCATCGAGGCGCGGGCGGTCGGCCAGACCGCCTGCTTCGAGGCGGCGGTCCAGTTCACGCAGTGTGAGGGGATCATCCCCGCCCCCGAGTCGTCGCACGCCATCCGCGCCGCCATCGACGAGGCGCAGAAGGCCAAGGAGGAGGCGAAGGAGCGGGTGATCCTCTTCAACCTCTCCGGCCACGGCCACGTCGACATGGCGGCCTACGACGCGTACTTCGCCGGCGCCCTCGAGGACTACGCCTACCCGGCCGAGAAGGTGCAGGAGGCGCTGTCCCGCCTGCCCAAGGTGGTGCTGTAGGCCGCCTCGCCGCACCGGAACCGTCCGCGTCCCCGTGCCGCTTGTGTGGCGCGGCGCGTCGTGCCATGGTCCGTACTCCGGGTGCGCGCCGCAAGGCCGACGCGCCGACCCCACAGAGCTGAGCCCCCCCGCTCCGCAGCCCTCCGGGCTGCGGAGCGAGCCTTTTTCGGATCCATGACCTCCGGCCCCCGCAAGCTCACGCTCTTCACCCTGCTCTGGCCCATCCTCGGCGAGCAGGTGCTGCACGTCGCCGTGCAGACGGTGGACACCTTCATGGTGAGCCACGTCTCCGACGACGCGGTCGGCGCCCTGGGGATGAGCGGGTCGGTGGTCTGGGTGGCGATCACCTTCTTCTTCTTCATCGGCATCGGCGCGAGCATCGTCATCACCCACCACCTCGGGGCGAAGGACCGGGCCGGCGCCGATCGGATCGCGGTGGCGGCCATCTCGGCCAACACCTGGATCGGGCTGGTGGTGAGCCTCAGCCTCTTCCTGCTCGCGCGCCCGCTGCTCGAGCTCCTCCACATGCCGGCCCAGCAGATCCCGCTGGCGATGCGGTTCCTGCCGCTCATGGGCGGCACGCTCTTCCTCGAGGCGCAGAACATCGCCATGGGCGCGGTGCTCCGGGCGCACGGCCACACGAAGGATCCGATGTGGGTCACGGCCGTGCAGAACGGGCTCAACGTGGCCGGGAACTGCCTCCTGCTCTTCGGCCTGCTCGGGTTCCCGAAGCTGGGCGTGACCGGCGTCGCCATCTCCGGCGTGGTGAGCCGGATCATCTCGTTCGCCATCTTCTGGGTGCTGGTGAAGCGGCGCACGCAGATCCGCCTGCGGGCCGGGGACTACTTCCGCCTCCCCGTCCGGGAGATCGCGCGGGTCCTGCGGATCGGCGGCCCCTCGGCCGGCGAGAACCTCCTCTGGAACGTCGCGTTCCTGACGGTGCAGAGCTTCGTCGCGCGGATGGGCGCCACCCCGCTCAACACCCAGTCCTACGTGATGCAGCTCTCGATGTGGATCATCCAGTTCGGGATCTCCGTCGGGATCGCCAACGAGATCCTGGTCGGCCACCACGTGGGCGCCGGCCGGTTCCAGGAGGCCTACAGCGAGGCCCTGCGCTCGCTCCGGGTGGCGTTCCTGATGGTGTGCGCGGTGGTGGTGCCCGTCGCGATCTTCGCCCCGTTCCTCCTGCGCCCGTTCACGCAGGATCCGGAGATCATCCGGATGGGCACGATCCTCTTGCGTCTGGGGCTCCTGCTCGAGACCGGGCGCGTCTTCAACATCGTGCTGGTGATGTCGCTCCGCGCCACCGGCGACTCCCTCTTCCCGTTCTTCATGGGCATCGCCTCGATGTGGTGCGTCTGGGTTCCGCTGGCATGGCTGCTCGGGCTGAGCCTCGAGCTGGCCCTGCCCGGCGTCTGGATCTCGATGATGACCGACGAGTGGACCCGCGCCGGCGTCTTCTACCGGCGGTGGAAGAAGCGGACCTGGCTGACACACGCCCACCGGAGCCGCGCGGACGCGAAGGAGTCCATCTCCGAGCTGGCGGCGGTGGGACCGTGAACGCCCGCGCCCGCGTCGCGCGCCTCTCGGTCCTCGGGGTGGCCTGGCCGCTCTTCGTCGAGCAGTTCCTGCGGACGCTGATCTTCAACGTGGATCAGTGGATGCTCACCGGCGTCTCCGCCGCCGCGGCTGCGGCCGTCGGCACCGGGGCGTTCCAGGTGGTGGTCTTCTCGATCATCATCTTCAACTTCGTGGCCATCGGCGCGAGCGTGGTGATCACCCACCACCTCGGGGCCGGCGACCGGGAGGGCGCGGCCCGGATCTCCGCCACCGCGATGGGCGTGAACACCTGGATCGGCGTCGCGGTGAGCGCGCTCGTCGCCAGCCTGGCCCCGTACATCGTGCGGCTCCAGGGCGTGCCGGCGCCGATGGCCGCGTACGCCCTGACCTACCTGACCATCCTGGGCTCGACGCTGTTCCTCGACGCCCAGAACCTGGCCATGATGGCGGTGCTCCGGGCGCACGGGCGGACCCGCGACTCGATGGTGGTCTCCGGCGCCGTGAACGTGATCAGCGTGCTCGGGAACGCCACCGTCCTCTTCGGCATCATCGGGTCGACGCACCTGGCGGAGCACGGCGTCCGGGCGGTGGCCGGGGTGGCCATCTCCGGGATCGTGGCGCGCGTGGTCGGGTTCGTCGTCCTGCGCCTCCTGGTCGCCCGGCGGACCGGCATCCGGCTCGAGCTGCGCGATTACCTCGCGTTCCCGACGCGGGACGTGTCGCGGATCCTGCGCATCGGCCTCCCCGCGGCCGGCGAGAACGCGTCCTACTGGCTCGCGCTCATGGCCGTGACGGGGTTCGTGGCGCGGCTCGGGCCGACGGCGTTCCTCGCCTACAACTTCACCCGCTCCGTGGTGATGCTCGTGGTCGTGTCGTTCGCGATGGCGCTCGGCCTCGGTACCGAGATCGTCGTCGGCCACCTCGTGGGGGCGGGCGCGTTCGACGAGGCCTTTCACCGGCTGCTCCGGAGCCTGCGGACCGGGCTCCTCGTCGTGGGGCTCACCACCTTCGCTCTGTTCCTGGCACGCCACCAGGTGTTCCGGATCTACACCGGAGATGGGGACGTCCTCCGCCTGTGCGCCACGCTCCTCCTCGTCGAGCTGGTGATCGAGCCGGGCCGGATCTTCAACATCGTGGTGATCAACTCGCTCCGGGCGACGGGCGACGCGCTCTACCCGGTGCTCATGGGCGCGTGCTCGATGTGGCTCCTCTGGGTGCCGCTCTCCTGGTATCTCGCCTTCCACACGCATCTCGGCCTCGTGGGCGTGTGGCTCGCCATGGCCTGCGACGAGTGGCTGCGCGCGGGGATGATGTACTGGCGCTGGCGCCGGCGGGGCTGGCTCGAGAACGCCCGCCGGAGCCACGAGGACATCACCGCCCTCGCCTCCGCCGAAATGGCCGAGAACGCCTGAGGAATCCGCCGGCGGGGATCGAATCGGCGCCTCCCGCGTTACCCTGGGCGTGCACATGGGAGGGAACCCGCCTTGACCCTGCTCGTCGCCCTGCTCCTCGCCGCAGAACCTTCGCCGTCCCACCAGGTCACGATCCCGCTCGACGAGTACGAGCAGCTCAAGAAGCAGACCGAGCGGCCCGCGCTGACGATCGTCGATCTCCTCCGCGTGGAGGGGAGCTTCGCGAAACGCGACCTCACCGTCGCGCTCACCGGGCGCGCGTCCGGCGCCTGGCCCACCGTCGAGGTCCTGCAGGCCGAGGGCGCGCGGCTGCACTCCTGCGAGGGCGAGGCGCTGCTCTCGCGCGCCGAGTCCGGCGCGTTCGAGGTGACGCCGCTCGCCCAGCGGTTCTCGCTCCGCTGCAAGGTCTCGCTCGACGGCGGAGACCGGCTGGCGGCAGTGGCCACCAACGCCGTCCTCGAGGTCGTCTCGACCGTCTCCGACGGCGAGCTCGTCGCCGGCGCCGCGGGGATCGGGCGCAGCTTCTCGGTGGTCCGCCGCTTCGCCGGGGGCGAGGGCCCCGACCTGCCACCCGCCGTCACGGGCCGCTACCTCGTCACCCTCCTCCCCGACGAGACCCGGTTCGAGTACCGGCTCGAGGTCCGGAACCCGTCGCGTGGCCACCGCCGCTTCGAGGTGGCGCTGCGCCCGAGCGAGCCCGTCGAGGGCGTGGACGCGAAGGTCCCCTGGGACGCCGAGGGGACGACGTACCGGTTCGATCTCCCGCCCGGCGAGTCCGTGCTCGCGCTCCGCGGACGGCTGACCGAGGCGCGGTTCGTTCCCCCCGTTTCGGCGAGCCTCCAGTACCTCCTCGTCCAGTCGCACCCGCTCATCCGCCCGCAGCTCGCGACCGAGGCGAAGCGCGTCGGCGTGGGCGAGACCGGCCTCGGCGCGGCCTTCCGCGGCGCGCAGGCGTTCCTGCTCGACGGCGGCTCGGGCGCGCCCACGGCCGAGGTCTCGTGGACCGCCACCAAGCTCCAGGCGCTCAAGACCGCGGGCATCGCCCTCTCCCGGCTCGACCAGGTCTTCTTCCTCGGCACCGACGGCTCCGCCCGGACCGAGTCCAGCCTCGTCCTCGACAACCAGGGGTCGCCGGCGATCACCCTGCCCGGCGCCGGGTACACCTTCGCCAGCATCGGGATGGAGCCCGTGTTCCTCACCCACGACAAGGAAGGCGACCTCTTCCTGCCGCTCGGCCAGGGAGCCCAGAACGTGGTCGTTCAGGGGAAGAACCCGTTCGATCGCCGGCTCGGGTTCGGCCTCGCCCGGCTGGAGCTGCCGAAGCTGCCCGTCCCGGCGAGCCAGGCCGCGATCCAGGTCCGCTACCCCGCGGAGTGGGTACCGATCTACGAGGAGCTCGCGCCCGCGTCGCGCTGGCACCTCCTGGAGCTGACGGAGCTCGCGACGCTGCTCCTGCTCGTGGCGCTCGCCGAGCGGCTGCTCGCGCTCGCCGGC